>CBFHXO010000017.1:0-33904 GCA_965659815.1 Pseudomonadales bacterium | reverse complement strand
GACTTTGGTGAGCTGTGGGACTCTCTTCTTTTCTCCGGGATTAAACGTCGGGTCGTTTACGGAATTTTTTTGGTTACTTTTTTTTTGCTGTTGAAAAAAAAGTGACTCGCCTGCGGGCGAAAAACGCAATACAACTAAAAGAGAAACAAGAAAAATAGTAAAAAACCCGATTCACCTGCGATTAAAAAGCGCCGTTAAATCAAAAGATAAATGAGAAAAATAGAAAAACCTCACTCTCCTTCAAAACAAAAAAATTTCTTTCTCCAATAAAAAAGCCCCAGCAGCTCTCACTGCCAGGGCTTCAAAAACCACAATAAAAAAATTAATTCTTAGCAGCTTTTCTTTCTTTCTCCGCTGCAATAACATCATCCGCCACCGAAGCCGGACAAGGATTATAATGCGAAAACTCCATCGAGAACTGACCACGACCCGAAGTCATCGTACGCAAGCTACCAATATATCCAAACATTTCTGATAACGGCACATCCGCCTTAATACGAACACCAGTAGTACCCGCTTCCTGATCCTTAATCATCCCGCGACGTCGGTTTAAATCACCAATGACATCACCCACGTGATCTTCAGGCGTAAACACATCAACCTTCATAATCGGCTCAATCAACTGTGGGCCCGCCTTAGGCATCGACTGCCTAAACGCACCACGTGCCGCTAATTCAAACGCCACCGCCGATGAATCCACCGCGTGATAACCACCATCGTAAAGCTCGATTTCAACATCCAATACCGGGAAGCCAGCCAACGGACCTTCTTCCATCATGCCGCCAAAACCCTTTTCAATGGCCGGGAAAAATTCCTTAGGTACATTACCACCAACAACCGTCGAGGCAAAAGTAAAGCCACTGCCTGTCTCACCGGGCTTGATACGGTAATCGATCTTACCAAATTGACCCGAACCACCCGATTGCTTCTTGTGCGTGTAAGAGTCTTCAACCGGCATAGTAATGGTTTCACGGTAAGCTACCTGAGGCTCACCCACTTCTAATTCAACACCATAGGTACGGTTAAGAATATCCACCTTAATGTCGAGGTGAAGCTCACCCATGCCCTTAAGAATCGTTTCGCCTGAGTCTTCATCTGTCTCAACACGGAACGAAGGATCCTCTGCAACCATTTTACCGATCGCAATACCCATTTTCTCAGAACCACCTTTGTCCTTGGGCTTAACCGCAATCGAAATAACCGGATCCGGGAAGATCATCGGTTCTAGTGTAACCTTCTCTTTAGGGTCACATAAGGTATGACCCGTCTGAACGTTTTTCATGCCCACAATCGCAATAATATCGCCGGCCTGAGCGCGATCGATTTCATTGCGGTCGTCAGCATGCATTTCAACCATACGGCCCACACGCTCAGTCTTGCCAGTGTAGGAGTTGAGAATCGTGTCACCCTTATTCAGCACACCCGAGTAAATACGCACGAATGTCAGTGCGCCAAAACGGTCGTCCATAATTTTAAATGCCAGCGCTTTTAATGTCGCATCAGGCGTAACGGTTGCAACTTCACCGGTCTCTACACCCTCTTCGTCAGTCAACGGCTGTGGCTCAACCTCGGTTGGGCTAGGCAGGTAGTCAACAACTGCATCGAGTACCAGTTGCACACCTTTGTTTTTAAAGGCCGAACCACAGTAAGTCGGGAAGAAGTCCAGCGCGATGGTACCCTTGCGAATGCAGCGCTTGATGTCGTCCATCGACGGCTCGTCACCGTCCATATACGCCATCATGATGTCATCATCCTGCTCAACCGCAGTTTCAATCAGCTTTTCACGATACTCTTCTACCTGATCAACCATATCGGCAGGAATATCGACAATTTCGTAGTTCTCAGGCTGGCCTGAGTCATCCCAGACAAAGGCTTGGCGCGACAACAGATCTACCAGACCGATAAAGTCGTCCTCGCGACCAATCGGCAAGGTCATAACCAGTGGGTTGGCACCCAGTACTTTTTCAACCTGGCCGACCACGCGCAAAAAGTCCGCGCCCAGTCGGTCGAGCTTGTTGACAAAAATAATACGGGCAACTTCTGACTCATTTGCATAGCGCCAGTTAGTTTCAGACTGGGGCTCAACACCACCAGAACCACAGAACACGCCGACACCGCCATCCAGAACCTTCAGCGAGCGATAAACCTCAACGGTAAAGTCAACGTGTCCAGGAGTATCGATAATGTTGAAGCGGTGATCTTTCCAGAAACAGGTGGTCGCTGCCGACTGGATCGTGATACCACGCTCTTGCTCCTGCTCCATAAAGTCGGTTGTCGCTGCACCATCATGTACTTCACCGGTTTTATGAATTTTACCGGTTAGCTTGAGAATCCGCTCAGTGGTAGTGGTTTTACCGGCATCCACGTGGGCGAAAATGCCGATGTTTCTGTAGTGTGATAAATCAGTCATGGTGTCACTCAATTTGTCGTGTTTTATTGAAAATTGGCTGTTGTTACGGTTTTCGCCGCCCAACATTATTGGTGGCCAAAACAGGCCTTATTTGGTGGCCGAAAAATGCTGCGCAGCATACAGGAAGCGGGCGAAAAAAAAACGCGAATTTTGGGTTTTTATGCAGAGAATTGGCTCATTCAACTAGAGAAGGAACAAAAATTCCGATTTCACCGTCAAACCAGCCCTGCTGCCACCGAATACCACGGCTGAGCAGGCCTCGCGACCGGTGCTGGCAGCTGCTAATAAGTGGTATTCATATAACTTTTTTATTTATACAGGAGTATAAAGCTAGTTAATATTTGGGTGGAGGCCTTGCCATCGGGTGTTTTGGCGGGTGGATCAATGGGCAGTTATTGCCAACAGCGATTAAAAAAAACGCAACGCCAGGAAAATACTGTGAACATTCAGGTGGATATGGGATGAATGCTAGATCTGTGGCAATCAGTGGCTAAACTAAAAGGATATGAAAACAGGTCTCATACTTTCCGGCGGTGGTGCACGGGGTGCCTATCAAGTCGGTGTCCTCAAGGCTATTGCCGATATTCATCCAAAACACGCGACCAATCCGTTTTCCGTCATTAGCGGAACCTCGGCGGGTGCACTGAATGCTGTGGCGCTAGCTGCGTCAGCCAATAACTTTCGTCTCGGTGTGAAAAAGGTTGAAAAGCTTTGGACAACCTTGCATGTTGAGCGGGTTGTTAAGGCGCGTGGTTTAGACTTAATTTGCAATGGCGCCAAGCTGGGTCTGTCATTGTTTAATAGTGGCATGGGGCGCCGTAAACCACTGGCCTTGCTGAACAACGATCCACTGCGCGACACCTTAAACCACACCATTCGTTTTAATAATATTCAAAAGCGAATCAATGCGGGCTTGCTCGATGCTGTTGCTGTTACCGCTACCAGTTACGCCACCGGTAATTCGGTGAGCTTTTTTCAGGGCAAGGAGTCGTTAAAATACTGGCGCAAAGCCAAACGCATCGGTGTACCCGCGCAGTTAACTGTTGAGCACTTGTTGGGCTCGTCGGCTATACCCAGTGTGTTTCCTGCTGAAAAAATTGGCCGCCAATATTTTGGTGATGGCTCGCTGCGTCAGCTGGCGCCACTCAGCCCTGCTTTAAAATTAGGTGCCGATAGAATTGTGGTTGTGGGTGTGCGTGGTCATAGCAAGTCGCGTATTTCTACCCGGCGCGATCACTCGCCGTCAATGGCGCAAACCTTGGGGCATATTTTTAACTCGGCGTTTATCGATTCCTTAGAAAGCGATTTAGATAACCTGACTCGTGTTAATGAGATATTGGGTATTGTTCAAAACGAGGCACCACATTTTAAACCCAGCACCTTAAAGCCGATTGATTTACTGGTAATCAGGCCCTCTATCGATTTTGATCAAATCGCATCGGAGCATATTCACGACTTGCCCTCAGGGCTTAGGCGCGTGTTGCGTGCTATGGGGGCAGGCAAGCAAGGCGGCGGTGGTAATCTCGCCAGCTACCTGTTATTTGAAGCTGATTTTTGTCGTGAATTAATTCGTCACGGTTATGAAGATGCAATGGCTCAGCGCGCACATATTGAAGAATTTTTTGCGTTAAAACCACAAAGTCACGGTCAATTTGAAATGAGCCAGTAGATTAAACCTTTTTATGTTTCCCGTGTTTCAGCGGTTTTACTCTACCACTGAGATTATTAAAACCGCGAAGTTGTAATAGTTATCAAAAGTATTTGAAACCGCTTGACTCTAACGGTTTGTCGATGCATTTTTAGCAGTGTTGATACTTAGATCCGCCGCTTCACTATAAATTGTCGAATCCGGTTTTATATGGAATTAGAAAATAAAGAGGAGAAGGTATATGTTTATCAAAAAGTGGTATCGCAGTCCTAAAGCGTCAGTCAGTATTTTCACCAGACTTTTCCCGTTAACTTTTGCATCCGTTTTTTCCCTTACTATTGTTCAGGCTCAAGCCGTCGATAAATCATTGCTTGATGAAATTATTGTTACTGCAGAAAAGCGTGAGGCTTCGCTGCAGGATACTCCGATTTCTATTGCTGCTTTTAATGAAAATGCATTGGAGTCACTAGGGGTGGAAGAGGCGGGTGATATTGCCGAATTTGTTCCAAACTTGTCGATCCGTAAGCAGCCGTCCAGTGATGATAATTTTGGTTTCGCCATTCGGGGTGTTGCCGCAGGTGAAACAGCGCTGTTCACTGAGCCAACCGTTGGTCTGTATATTGATGGCGTTTACATTGGGCGTCAAACCGGTTCGGCGTTTGAATTAAATGACTTGGAGCGCATTGAGGTGCTGCGAGGGCCGCAAGGTGCATTGTACGGACGAAATACTATTGGTGGTGCAATTAATCTGATTACTAAAAAGCCCTCTGGCGAATCAGGTTTTCGTCAGAAAATCAGTTATGGCAACCGCGATTTCTGGCGCAGCCTAACAAGCCTTGACTTTGATGCAATTGATATTGGTGATAGTCGACTGGCAACCAGTCTGAGTTACTTGCGCTCTGAGCATGGTGGCACGCTGAGAAACAGTGTCGATGGTAGCGATCTGGGACGCAGAGATTCTGAAGGGCTTAGGTTTGCCGCGCAGCTGCAAGTGAATGATGCATTAGTTGCAGATTATATTCTGAATATTAGCGATAAAGATAGCTACCCGGAGATCAGCCAGATCTCTGCGGTGCGGCCATCGCACTCCGGTGTTGGCGGCGCAATTATTCAGCAAGCTGCTGCTGAGGCTAGCGCTACACGTATCGGGGCTATATCGCGCGCCTTCGCAACTGCAGACCGCCGCGGTGCATCATCGGAGATCCAAAGTCACGGGCTTACGTTGACATATCAAGGTGATATCACAATCAAGTCGATCACATCGTATCGCGAGTGGGATAGTTCAACCGACACCACCGACTTTGGTTCATATCTTTCCGATGGTGCTACTGTGAATAGCTTTGCTTTTAATCCGACATTTACGCAGCTGATATTTACGCCAATACCTGCTGGTGAGGCTGTTAGCTTGTTTCGCGCTGAGCGCGAAAGCAGGCAAAATCAATTTACTCAGGAGTTTCAGTTTATCGGCGATGCAATGGATGAAGCGCTGGATTACGTGTTGGGTGCTTTTTACTTCAAAGAAAAGGTCTATGAAGATAATCCGCAAAACTTTACGCTACCCATTGTCTATAGTGGGTTAACCTCGGCTCTATCAGGTGGTGACCCTGCCATTGCAGCGGGATTACTTAGCCAGGCCTGTAATGGCGTTGCATTTGATTTCTTAACGGCAGCAGCTGAGCCAACCGTAAATGGCTTACCGTTATCGTGTTTGGGGCAGGATGTTGCGCTGGGTTCTCCGGTATTTGTTTATGGTGGAACAGTCGAGTCCTACGCTCTTTATGGCCAGTTTACCTACCATGTCGATGATGCCTTAGATGTGACATTGGGTTTGCGTTACACTTACGACGATAAAGAAGCTTTTTTGTTTAATACGCAAATTGGCGGCGGCCAGCAAAAAGTTGCTGCCAATGAAGATTGGAGTAATTTCAATCCATCGTTAACGTTAAGTTATCAGTGGGCTGAAGACTTGACCACCTATTTTACCGCTGCAACCGGTTATCGCTCCGGTGGCTTTAATCCTAGGGCAACTAACCAGGCTTCGTTTCAAACGCCGTTTGATGAAGAGGGAATTACCTCCTTTGAGCTGGGCTGGAAGTCTGAGTGGTTGGATAATCGCTTAAGAGTGAACGGGGCAATTTTCTATCTCGATTATACCGACAGGCAGGTCGCGCAGTTTGAGGCGGGCTCAGGCGGTGCATCGACCAAGATCGTGAATGCGGGTGAGCAGGCTGTTGACGGTTTTGAGCTGGATATTGTTGCTGTGCCTTACAACGGTGTTACCGCGATGTTGAGCTACGGTTATAACCACGCGGTATTCAAAAAGTTTGTTACTGGTTTGCAAGACCCTGTTACCGGGTTTCCTGTACAGGACGCAGGGGGTGCCGTGGTTGCCGATGCAACAACCGACCCGCGTGCTGGTACTTTAACGGTACCATTTTCTCCTTTACATACCGGTAGTTTAATACTGCGCTGGGAGTTACCCGCCTTTGACTTTGGTCAGCTGGCGCTGCAGGCTTCGGCAACTTATTCGCAGGATGTCGCCTATCATCCTATTTTAAATTTGTTTGATACTACCGATGAATACACTTTGTATAACGCCAGGGCATCGTTATCTGAAGTCGAGTTTGGTTCGGGTAAGTTGCGTGTTGATGCCTGGGGTAACAATATTACCGGTGAAGAGGTCCGTGGCTGGGGTATTGATTTTGGTGCCTTAGGCTTTGCAGTTAACAGTTATAATGAACTCGAAAGTTATGGTGTGGATGTTGTATTTGAGTTTTAACAATTAAACGCAATGTATAAAGCAACAACGAAAAAAGCAGCCATATGGCTGCTTTTTTCGTTGGTACCCATTGTTATTGGTAGTGATTAACCGGCCAGTTGTCCACCATCAATTCTCCATGCCGCTCCGGTAACAAATTTCGAATCATCGGATGCCAACTGGGCAACCAGCGAAGCGATTTCTTCTGGTTCGGCCATATGGTCGAGCAAAGGCATTAAGCGTGCCATTAACGCGTCGTCCATATTCTCTGCCCAGCGCATTTTTTCATTAATGGCGGTTTTAACACCGCCAGGGCAAATGCAATTAACCCGCACACCCTGTTTGGCAAACTCAACTGCTAACGATTTTGTCAAGCCGACCACGCCGTGTTTACTGGCAACATAAATGGCATTATAGGCTTGACCCGAAAGTCCTGCAGTCGACGCCATATTAACGATATTGCCTTTGGTTTTTATTAAGTGTGGCATGGCTTCACGGCTAATAATCATGGGTGCTGTCAGATTGATTGCCAATGAGCGATTCCACAGTTCGGTTGTTGTTTCATGCAGGTGCCAAAAACTGACGATGCCTGCGATATTGCCAACGACATCGATTTGGCCAAACTGTTCGACGGTGCTATTAACTGCTTCAATACACGACTGTTCTTGCGTTGCGTCAAAAGTGAAACAGGCTGAATTTCCGCCGAGCTGCGCGATTTGTGCCTGAGTGTCGCTGAGTCCGGTTGCGTCAATATCGGCAAGCATAACGGTGGCGCCTTCGCGCGCCAGCTGGATTGCTGAGGCTTGGCCAATGCCGGAAGCGGCGCCGGTAATTAAAGCGACTTTATCGGTAAAGCGCGCAGGTCCTGTACTCATAGTTATCCTCGACTTAATGTGTGTGGTTACAGACTTTCTATTATCATGTTTTCGCCTTATAAGTTCTCTTACCAAATGCGCCATGTTCCCAACGTGAAAGCTGACAAATATGAAAAGGTGGTATAGGCATGCACTGCGATAGTTGTGAAATAAAAAACCTGTTGTACCAATACGCCGACCATCTGGATAACGGCGACCTCGATAGCGTTGCGCAAATGTTTGCCCATGCCAAAATGATTGGCGTGGCCAGCGATGGCAGCGAATCGTGTAATGAAGGGGCAGAGGCGATTAAGGCTATGTACCAGTCATTTACCCGTATCTACGAAGATAATGGCACACCACACACCAAGCATATGACCAGCAATGTGATTGTCGATGTCGACGATTCTGGCCTGCACGCCAGTAGCAAAGCCTATGCGGTGGTGTTTCAGTCGGTCGACGACTTTCCTATTCAGCCCATTATTGGGGTTCGCTATTTCGATAAGTTTGAGAAAGTCGATGGTAGTTGGCGCTTTAGTGAGCGAAAAATCGTATCCCACTTGTTTGGCGACTTGAGTCGGCACTTATTAATGCC
Source organism: Pseudomonadales bacterium (assembly GCA_965659815.1). Taxonomy (GTDB): domain Bacteria; phylum Pseudomonadota; class Gammaproteobacteria; order Pseudomonadales; family UBA7434; genus UBA7434. Next base: position 25,639 of record CBFHXO010000017.1, on the reverse strand, counting down.
TATGTAGTTTAATGCCGATTTAGTTTAATGCTGATGTAATTGCCGTCAGGCGAGGGCAGCGAGTTTTATCAGCCCATAAGCCCTTTCTATCGATCACAGGGCTGGCTTTTTCAGGCTGCAATCCACCGCCTTGGGCTGATGTTAGTTATTCCCATTAATAGCGGCCACTTAAGTCCAAAAACTGTTTGACAGCCTTATATCTCGCCATTAGAATGCGCGCTCTCTTTTTGACGGTAAAAAAACCGTCGGAATGTTTGTGGCTCGTTTTTATTGTGAAATCTACGGTCCTTTTCAAATAAACAAAGGGCTGGTTCTTTGCTAAGTGGGGTAAAAAGTGGTTCAAAACCAACGAATTAGAATTCGCCTGAAAGCTTTTGATCATAAATTAATCGATCTTTCAGCTGCGGAAATTGTTGAAACCGCTCGTCGTACCGGTGCCCAGGTTCGTGGCCCAATCCCCCTTCCTACGCGAAAAGAACGCTTCACCGTATTAATTTCACCACATGTAAATAAAGATGCGCGCGATCAGTACGAAATTCGCACACACAAGCGCATGATGGATATTGTGGAACCTACCGAAAAGACTGTTGACGCTTTAATGAAGCTCGATCTTGCGGCAGGTGTAGAAGTTCAAATCAGCCTCGGCTAGCGCAAGCTTGTCGGGAAGAAAGTCGCTTTAGGCGGTACGCCGGTATCAATTAAAGCGGCTCTTTGTGTAACGCCCTGTATTTCTCGTACCAATAAAGGTGCCAGAGGTCGAAAGGCGGCCATAGCGGGTAACCAGCCCCGTACACTGAGAGGTTAAAAAAATGGCGATTGGTCTAGTCGGCCGCAAGAGTGGCATGACCCGTATATTTACTGAAGATGGGGTTTCTATCCCGGTCAGTGTTGTCGAGGTCGAACCAAACCGAATTACTCAAGTTAAAACCGCAGAAACTGACGGCTACAATGCCGTACAGGTGACTGTTGGTACTCGTCGCGCTTCACGTGTGAACAAAACCGCCGCAGGCCATTTTGCAAAAGCAGAAACGGGTTCTGGTCGTGGTTTGTGGGAAATGCGTTTAGAGCAAGCCGACGAAGAGCTAAAAGTGGGCGGCGAGATTACTGCCGACACATTCGAAGCGGGCCAGAAAATTGATGTCACTGGTCAGTCAAAAGGTAAAGGTTTTCAAGGTGGTGTTAAGCGCTGGAACTTCAGTATGCAAGACGCAACCCACGGTAACTCGATCTCTCACCGTTCCAACGGTTCGATTGGTCAGTGCCAGACGCCAGGCCGCGTCTTTAAAGGCAAGAAAATGTCGGGCCATATGGGTGCAGAACAAGTAACTGTACAAAATTTAGAGGTGGTCAGAGTCGATGCCGAGCGCAATATGATTCTGGTCAAGGGTGCGATCCCCGGTGCGCCGGGCGGTGATGTGCTTATTAAGCCAGCCGTCAAGGCAAAAAACTAAACCGGTTCTGGAGGGGGATTTAGATTATGCAGTTAGCACTTGCTGCACCAGGTAACGCCAGCGCGGGTACTGTTGAAGTATCTGATAATACGTTTGGCAAAGAATATAACGAAGATCTTGTTCACCAGGTCGTAGTTGCCTATATGGCTGGCGCACGTCAGGGTACTCGCAAGCAGAAAACCCGTTCTGAAGTCAGTGGCGGTGGCGCAAAACCATGGCGTCAAAAAGGCACCGGCCGCGCACGTGCCGGTACCATCCGCAGCCCAATCTGGCGCACCGGTGGCGTAACCTTTGCGGCGCGTCCACAAGATCATTCGCAAAAAGTTAATCGCAAAATGTATCGCGCGGCAATGCGCACTATTTTGTCTGAGCTGGCGCGTCAGCAGCGACTGATTGTGGTTGAGGACTTTAGCGTTGCTGAGCCAAAAACCAAATTGTTGGTTGCCAAACTGGCCGAGTATGAAGTTAAAGACGCACTGATTATCACTGAAGACGTTGATACCAAGCTGTATTTGTCGGCGCGCAACCTGCACAAGGTTGATGTGCGCGACGTTAGCGGTGTTGATCCTGTGAGCCTGGTGGCTTTCGATAAAGTGGTTATCACTGTTGCGGCACTTAAGAAATTTGATGAGGTGTTGGGATGAATCAAGAGCGTATTTTAAAAGTCCTGGTTGCGCCTCACGTATCAGAAAAAGCGGCCCTGGCTGGTGATGTGGCAAATGCAGTGGTATTTCGCGTTGTGCCTAGTGCAACCAAGCTTGAGGTGAAGCGTGCCGTTGAGCTGTTGTTCAAGGTCAAGGTTGAAGGCGTTCAGGTCAGCAACGTTAAAGGCAAGCTTAAGCGCAACCGCTTTGGTGAAAGCCGTGGCGTTAGCTGGAAAAAAGCTTATGTTCGTCTGGCCGAAGGCCATGATATTGATTTCGCGTTAGCTGAATAATTAGCTGCACGCACTGAGTTAGAGTTTGGAGATTAGCAACAATGCCAATCGTTAAGAGTAAGCCAACATCGCCGGGTCGCCGCTTTGTCGTTCGCGTGGTTAACCCCGATTTACACAAAGGCGCGCCATACAAGCCTTTGCTGGCTAAAAAGAGTAAGAGCGGTGGTCGTAACAACGCCGGTCGTATCACCACTCGCCATCGTGGCGGCGGTCATAAGCAGCACTACCGTATTGTTGACTTTAAGCGCAACAAAGATGGTATTCCTGCAGTAGTTGAGCGTTTGGAATACGATCCAAACCGTACTGCGCATTTAGCGTTGGTGTTATACGCCGATGGCACGCGTTCATACATTATTGCACCCAAGGGTGTAAAAGCCGGTGATAAAATCATTTCTGGCGATGCGGCACCCATCAAACCGGGCAACACGCTGCCACTGCGCAATATGCCTGTGGGTAGTTTGATTCACTGTGTTGAGTTAAAGCCAGGTAAAGGCGCGCAAATGGTGCGCAGTGCTGGCGGTAGTTGCCAGCTGGTTGCACGTGAAGGTGCCTACTGTACCTTGCGTTTGCGTTCAGGCGAAATGCGTAAAGTGTTGTCAGAATGTCGTGCAACATTAGGTGAAGTTTCTAACAGTGAGCATAACTTGCGCTCACTGGGTAAGGCGGGTGCATCGCGCTGGCGCGGTATTCGTCCTACGGTTCGTGGTGTTGCCATGAACCCGGTAGATCACCCACATGGTGGTGGTGAGGGTCGTACTTCGGGTGGTCGTCATCCGGTATCGCCCTGGGGTATGCCAACCAAGGGTTATAAGACGCGTAAAAACAAGCGTACTAATGATTTAATTGTGCGCCGTCGCGGTTCTAAATAAGAGTTAAGAGGAAACAAACGTGCCACGTTCACTGAAAAAAGGTCCATTTATCGATCTTCATTTAATGAAGAAGGTTGAGGTCGCCAACGAGAAGAACGAAAAGCGACCTATTAAGACATGGTCTCGCCGTTCGATGATTTCGCCAGATATGGTGGGCCTGACTATTGCGGTACATAACGGCCGCCAGCACGTTCCAGTATTTATTACTGAAGATATGGTAGGACACAAGCTGGGTGAGTTTTCGCCTACGCGTACTTACCGTGGCCATGTCGCAGACAAAAAAGCCAAGCGTTAATCGGTTTTTCTAGAGGTTAAGAGTGATGGAAGTTTCAGCAAAATTAACAGGTGCGCAAATCTCGCCGCAAAAGGTGAGATTGGTTGCAGACCAGATTCGCGGCAAAAGTGCTGAAGATGCGTTAGATATTCTGACGTTTAGCACCAAAAAAGCAGCGGCTATTGTACTAAAGCTGCTGAACTCTGCGATTGCTAACGCCGAGCACAACGAAGGTGCGGACGTTGACGAATTAAAAGTATCGACCATTTATGTGAATGAAGGTCGCACCTTAAAACGCCTTAAGCCACGAGCAAAGGGCCGGGCCGATCGTATCTTGAAACGATCTTGTCATATAACAGTTAAAGTAGCTGACTAACAGCGCGTCGGGAGAAGACCAACATGGGTCAAAAAGTCCACCCAACAGGCATACGGCTGGGTATTACCAAACAGCATTCATCGGTTTGGTACGCAGAGAGCAAAGATTATGCGACTCGATTAATTAGCGATTTGCAGGTTCGCGATTATGTCGAAGACAAGCTGAAAAATGCTTCGGTTAGCAAGGTTGTGATTGAGCGTCCGGCGCAAACTGCGCGCATTACCATTCACACGGCTCGTCCAGGTATGGTGATTGGTAAGAAAGGTGAAGACGTTGAAAAACTTCGCCAGCAGTTAACGCAAAAAATGAATGTGCCCGTGCACATCAATATCGAAGAAGTTCGTAAGCCAGATTTGGACGCCAAGCTGGTTGCGCAAAACGTCGCAGGTCAGTTGGAGCGTCGTGTGATGTTTCGACGTGCCATGAAGCGGGTTGTTCAAAACGCTATGCGCGCCGGTGCCGAAGGTATTAAAGTTCAGGTTGGTGGTCGTCTTGGTGGTGCCGAAATCGCGCGTAGCGAATGGTACCGTGAAGGTCGAGTGCCGCTTCACACTTTGCGCGCCGATATTGACTATGCCACTTTTGAAGCATTAACCACTTACGGGATTTTAGGCATTAAAGTCTGGATCTTTAAAGGTGAAGTTCTGGAGACCGCAGCACAGCATGAGCAATCAGCGGGTGCGGGCCAGTAAGACTTATATAACGGGATTAAGAGTTAAATCTGATGTTACAACCTAAACGCACAAAATTCCGCAAGGTACAAAAGGGTCGCAACCGTGGCCTGGCGCATCGCGGCAGTAAAGTCAGCTTTGGTGAGTACGGTCTTAAATCAACGGGTCGTGGTCGTATCACAGCTCGTCAAATTGAGGCTGCTCGTCGTGCGATGACGCGTCATATTAAACGTGGCGGTAAGATCTGGATTCGCGTGTTCCCAGACAAGCCAATCACCCAAAAGCCTTTGGAAGTCCGTCAGGGTAAAGGTAAGGGTAATGTCGAATACTGGGTAGCACAGGTGCTGCCTGGCAAGGTTCTTTACGAAGTTGAAGGTGTACCCGAGGAGCTGGCGCGCGAAGCATTTGCGTTAGCGGCGGCAAAACTTCCACTGCCAACCACCTTTGTTAAGCGCACGGTGATGTAATGAAAGCGAGTGAATTAAGAGAGAAGTCAGCAGAAGAGCTGAATAAAGAGTTGCATACTTTGTTAGAAGAGCAGTTTCGTCTGCGTACTCGCAAGGCAACGGGTCAGCTAAGCCAGACTCATCTAATGCAGCGAAACCAGCGTGATATTGCGCGCTTAAAAACAGTATTGAACGAACAGGCTAAGAAGGCGTAAGTCATGGCGGAGCAACAAAAAAGCGTACGCAAAATTACTGGCAAAGTGATTAGCGATAAGATGGATAAAACCATCACGGTATTGGTAGAGCGCCGTGTTAAGCACGCGCTGTACGGCAAATATATTACTCGTTCAACCAAATTGCATGCGCACGATGAAAAGAACGAGTGTAAAGAAGGTGATGTAGTAGCGATTAGTGAGTCGCGCCCACTGTCTAAAACCAAGACGTGGATGCTGCAAGAGATTGTAGAAAGAGCCGCTGAAGTTTAGTCGGATTCGTTAGATATTTAAGTCGTATTGCCTTATCTGAATTGAGAATGGCGCAATCGATAGAGGTTTTGGAGCTAGACAATGATTCAAACGCAAAGCTATTTGGAAGTTGCTGATAACAGCGGTGCACGTCGCGTGATGTGTATTAAGGTGCTGGGTGGCTCTCATCGTCGCTACGCGCGAGTCGGCGATATTATTAAAGTCACCGTAAAAGAGGCGATTCCTCGCGGCAAGGTTAAAAAAGGCCAGGTGATGAACGCGGTTGTGGTTCGAACTAAAAAAGGCGTACGTCGCCCCGACGGCTCATTGATTCGCTTTGACGATAACGCAGCGGTATTGTTGAACCAGACGTTGGCACCTATTGGTACGCGTATTTTTGGGCCGGTAACACGTGAGTTGCGCAGCGAAAAGTTTATGAAGATTATTTCGTTGGCGCCAGAAGTACTTTAAATCGGTTCGGGTGACGGGCTGACAGCTAAGCCGTTGCTTAATGTATATTGCAAAATTAAACAGATTATTGAGTTATGAACAAAATCAAAAGTGAAGACGAAGTTATCGTCATTGCCGGTAAAGACAAAGGTAAGTCCGGCAAAGTACAGCGCCTGCTGGACAACGGTAAAGTGATTGTATCGGGGATTAATATGATGAAGCGTCATACCCGACCTAATCCACAGGCTGGCGTTGCTGGCGGTATTGTTGAAAAAGAAGCGGCTATTCAGATTTCTAATGTTGCTATTTACAACGCTGCTACCAGCAAGGCCGATCGCGTTGGCTTTCGTGTAGAAGACGGCAAAAAGGTTCGCTTTTATAAGTCAAACAATGAATTGGTTGATTAACGGCGTACCGATCGAATTTTTACGCACAAGACAGATTTAGGCACATAACGATGGCAAGATTAAAAGAAATTTACAACAACGAGATAGCCCCCAAGCTAAAAGAAGAGCTGGGCCTGGCTAATGTGATGGAAGTGCCGCGCATTACCAAAATCACCTTAAATATGGGTGTTGGTGAAGCGCTGGGCGACAAAAAAATTCTCGAGCACGCGGTAAGTAACCTTGAACAAATTGCCGGTCAAAAAGTGGTTGTGACCAAGGCGCGCAAATCAATTGCAGGTTTTAAGGTTCGTGAAGATTGGCCTATTGGCTGTAAAGTGACTTTGCGTCGTGAGCGTATGTATGAATTTCTGGATCGCCTGATTGCGATTTCAATTCCACGTATTCGTGACTTTCGCGGTTTGAGCCCAAAGTCTTTTGATGGTCGTGGTAACTACTCAATGGGCGTCAATGAGCAGATTATTTTCCCTGAGATTGATTACGATAGAATCGATACGATTCGCGGTTTGGATATCGCGGTAACAACGACTGCCAAAACGGATGATGAAGGGCGCGCATTGCTTGCCGCGTTTAACTTTCCGTTTCGCAGCTAGTCGTTTTATTGAAATTTAATAGAGTTAAGTTAAAAAGTTGAGGCAATAACGCATGGCAAAACGATCAATGGTAGAGCGCGAAAAAAAGCGTGCCAAAACAGTTGCTAAATATGCTGCCAAGCGCGCGGCTTTAAAAGCAATCATTGTCGATGAGAATGCGAGCGATGAAGAGCGTTGGGAAGCGCAAATGGCGCTGCAAAAGCAGCCGCGTAATGCCAGCGCAAGTCGTCAGCAACGTCGCTGTCAAATTACCGGCCGCCCACATGGCGTTTACCGCAAATTTGGTTTGTGCCGAAATAAACTGCGTGAAGCAGCAATGAAAGGCTATGTGCCAGGTCTAGTTAAGGCCAGTTGGTAAGGCCGGAGAAATATTATGAGTATGCAAGATCCTATCGCCGATATGTTAGCTCGCATTCGTAATGCGCAAATGGCAGAGAAAACGGCAGTCGCGATGCCATCGTCGAAAACCAAAGTTGCTATTGCCAATGTTTTGTTGCAAGAAGGCTTTGTTTCATCGGTTGATGTTAACGATAAAGCGGGTAAAGCCGAGCTTTCTATTGGCTTGAAGTACTTTGAAGGTAGAGCGGTTATTGAAGAAATTCACCGCGAGAGCCGCCCGGGGCTGCGCGCCTACGCGGGCAAAGATGAGCTGCCAAAGGTTCGAGGCGGTTTAGGTGTTGCGATTGTTTCAACGAATAAAGGTGTGATGACCGATAAGCAGGCTCGCAATGCGGGTGTCGGTGGCGAGGTTATTTGTACCGTATTCTAGGTAACACTGGAATAGGTGAAATTGATTTTAGGCCGCGGTCAAAAAATTTAGGTAAATAGATATGTCTCGAGTAGCAAACAGTCCGGTACCAGTGCCTTCAGGTGTTGAAGTTAAGCTGAGTGACGAAAGTATTGCGATCAAAGGTGGTAAAGGCTCGCTGGAGCTGAATGTTCACCATTTGGTTGAGATCAAGCAAGATGATGGCGAGCTGACTTTTGCGGCGCGCAATACCAGCAAAGAGTCGCGTTCACTGTCGGGTACATTTCGCTCGCTGGTCAACAATATGGTGGTTGGCGTTCATGAAGGCTTTGAGAAAAAGCTGGTTTTGAATGGCGTTGGTTATCGTGCCAAGGCATCGGGTAAGACTGTGAACTTGTCACTGGGTTTTTCACACCCGGTTGACTACACATTGCCAGAAGGTGTTACGGCTGAAACGCCAAGCCAGACTGAAATTGTACTTAAGGGTATTGATAAGCAGTTGGTTGGCCAGGTGGCGGCTGAGATTCGCAGCTTTAGACCACCAGAGCCCTATAAAGGCAAAGGTGTTCGCTACGCTGACGAATATGTCCGTCGTAAGGAAGCTAAGAAGAAATAATTTTACGCGCAATTAATAACTATTGTGCAGTAACAAGTTTAAACCACGCACGCTAAAGGTTTTGAAATGAGTGACAAGAAAACTGCCAGACTAAGACGCGCACGTCGTAGTCGAGTGAAAATGCGAGAGCTGGGTGTTAACCGCCTAAGCGTTAATCGCACGCCACGACACATTTACGCTCAGGTTATTTCGTCGTCGGGTGACCAGGTGTTGGCTTCGGCCTCAACGCTGGATAATTCGCTGCGCAGTGGTAGCACTGGCAATGTCGACGCTGCAAAAGCTGTGGGTTCGCTAATTGCCGAACGCGCGAAAGCAGCAGGTGTGAGTGAAGTATCGTTTGATCGTAGTGGTTATAAGTACCACGGTCGAGTTAAAGCGCTGGCTGATGCAGCGCGTGAAGCAGGTTTGGAATTCTAGGGTATTGGTATGGCGTTTAACGAGCAAAACAAAGACAACGAAGAAGGCCTGCAAGAGAAGCTGGTTCAGGTTAACCGTGTTGCCAAAGTTGTAAAAGGTGGTCGTATTTTTGGCTTTACCGCGCTAACCGTAGTTGGTGATGGTAATGGCAGGGTCGGTTTTGGTCGTGGCAAGGCGCGCGAAGTGCCCGTTGCGATTCAGAAAGCAATGGAGTCTGCACGCCGTAATATGGTGAATGTTGAGTTAGCCGGCGGTACGCTGCAATACCCCGTTCGCGCCGCGCACGGTGCCTCTAAGGTTTATATGCAGCCTGCATCAGAAGGTACTGGTGTTATTGCCGGTGGTGCGATGCGTGCGGTATTAGAAGTAGCTGGTGTACATAATGTACTGGCTAAATGCTACGGTTCAACCAATCCGGTTAACGTGGTACGGGCAACGATTAAAGGCTTAACTGATATGCGCTCTCCTGACGCAGTTGCTGCCAAGCGCGGTAAATCAGTGAGCGAAGTGACTGCTTAAGCAGTTAACTGAAATAGGCTTATTTAGCCAAATTGATTTTGTTAGGTGAAAGTTATTCACCGGGTGTTTGGAGTTAAGACTCATGGCAAGTGGAAAAACCATAACAGTCAAACAAACGCGTAGCAGCGCGGGACGTTTGAAAGCGCATAAGTCATGTTTGCGTGGTTTAGGTCTGCGCCGCATTAATCACGTGGTAACGGTTGAAGATACGCCATCAAACCGCGGTATGATTAATCGCGTGCACTATATGGTCAGCATTGAAAGCGGTGAGGAAGGTTAGTGATGAGCGAGAATGTAAGCGAGGCCATTGAGAACATGCGCTTAAATAATTTACGTCCTGCACCCGGTGCAAAGCGCCCTGCTAAGCGCGTAGGTCGCGGTATTGGTAGCGGTTTGGGTAAAACCTGTGGTCGCGGCCATAAGGGTCAAAAGTCACGCTCGGGCGGAAGTGTTCGTCCCGGCTTTGAGGGTGGCCAAATGCCTTTGCAAAAGCGTTTGCCGAAATACGGCTTTACTTCGCGAATTGGTCGTGTAAGTGATCAGGTTCGCGTTGGTGATCTTGGTAAAGTTAACGCCGATGTGATTGATCTGGCGGCACTAAAGGCAGCCGGTTTGGTCGGTCATCATATCCAGCAGGTTAAAGTATTTTTGCAAGGCGAAGTTGGTAAGGCAGTGACGGTTAAAGGTATGCGTGTGTCTAAAGGTGCACGTGAAGCGATAGAAGCAGCAGGTGGCAAGATCGAAGATTAGATTACGGCGAGATGCTGCGCTAATACGCGTAGCTTCTTAACTGAAAACCTTATCGACCTCGATTAAGAAGCAATTTATGGCTAATCCCGGAATATCGCCCAACGCACAATCAGGCCTTAGTGAGCTTTGGGCTCGTTTGCGCTTTGTTCTGTTGGCTATTGTGATTTACCGTATTGGTACACATATTCCGGTACCGGGTATTAACCCTGATCGCCTCGCTGACATGTTTAACCAGAATCAGGGTACGATTCTGGACATGTTCAATATGTTCTCTGGCGGTGCGCTAGAGCGAATGAGTATTTTGGCGCTGGGAATCATGCCTTATATTTCTGCATCGATCATTATGCAGTTAATGGGCTCGGTAAGTGATCACCTTAGCCAACTGAAAAAAGAGGGTGAGTCGGGTCGACGTAAAATCACCCAGTACACGCGCTACCTGACGCTGGTTTTGGCGCTGATTCAGTCGGTAGGTATGTCTGCAGGTCTGGCTAATCAAGGTTTGTCATACGCGTCGGGCTTTGCATTTTATTTGCCGGCCGTAGTCTCGCTGGTCACCGGCGCCATATTTATGATGTGGCTTGGCGAACAAGTTACCGAGCGTGGTATCGGTAACGGCATTAGCTTGTTGATATTTGCCGGCATTGTCGCAGGGTTGCCAGCAGCAGTGGTGCAATCGCTAGAGCAAGCCAGACAGGGCGAAATGAATTTACTGTTATTGCTGGGTGTATTGTTTTTGGCAGTGGCATTGATATTTTTTATTGTCCGCATTGAACGCGGCCAACGACGAATTACGGTTAACTACGCCAAGCGCCAGCAAGGCCGTAAAGTGTTTGCTGCGCAAACCAGCCATTTGCCATTAAAGGTCAATATGGCGGGTGTTATTCCAGCGATTTTTGCGTCAAGTATTTTGCTGTTTCCAGCATCTATCGCTCAATGGTTTGGCCAGTCTTCGGGTGGCTCAGAGTGGTTACAAGAGCTGGCTTTGTATATTAGTCCCGGCCAGCCGTTAAACGTTCTGTTGTTTACTGGTTTTATTATTTTCTTCTGCTTCTTTTACACTGCGTTGATGTTTAACCCGGATGAAGTGGCAGATAACCTGAAGCGCTCGGGTGCTTTTATACCAGGTATCCGTCCTGGTAAGCAGTCGGCCGAGTATATTGACGGCGTACTAACTCGATTAACGATGTTTGGTTCACTGTATATGGCTGGCATCTGTTTGCTGCCACAATTTTTGCAAGTGTTTGCCAATGTGCCGTTTTACTTGGGTGGCACATCATTGCTGATTGTCGTTGTGGTGGTGATGGACTTTATGTCGCAGGTGCAGTCACATCTGATGTCGCACCAGTACGACTCTGTAATGAAGAAAGCAAATTTGAAAAACTTTGGTGGCAGTGGTTTAGCCCCGAAATAACCCGAAATAAATAGTTGGTTGGGTTGGTGATGGTTAATCACTTACCGCAGGAGAGAGAAAAATGAAAGTACGTGCCTCGGTTAAGAAGATCTGCCGTAATTGTAAAATTATCCGCCGTAAAGGTTCGGTGCGAGTGATCTGTAGTGCAGAGCCACGCCATAAGCAGCGTCAGGGTTAATTGCTGCGTGAAATGTGATCGAAGTCGCTGTGATTGATTTTTTGTTGTGCGGAAGGTATTCTACCGCGCCTTTTTTGCAGCGCGTGAGACAGCAAAAGTACAAAAGCGCAATTAAAAACGACTTTTTACTGTAAGAAATTGAATTTTAAAGGCTTTTTCTAATTTATTAAAAAGCCACTATATATAAACGACATATTAGAAAGAGACCTCTAGGAGAGTTTGAATGGCCCGTATAGCCGGAGTCAATATTCCTGATCATAAGCACACTGTTGTTGCGCTGACCTATATCTATGGTGTTGGTAAAACATCAGCCCAGAAACTGTGCCAAACCGTGGGCATTGATCCTGCGGTAAAAATCAGCGCGCTTACCGAAGCTGAAGTCGACAGCTTACGGAATGAAGTTGCCAAACTGTCAGTTGAAGGTGACTTGCGCCGGGAAGTATCAATGAATATCAAGCGTTTGCTTGATCTGGGTTGTTATCGCGGCTTGCGCCATCGTAAGGGTTTGCCATTACGAGGGCAGCGCACAAAAACCAACGCACGAACGCGTAAAGGTCCACGCAAACCAATTCGTAAATAGATAGATAGTAAGCAACTCATCGTATAAGCAGATAATTGTAATAGTAGGAAGAAACGCAAATGGCTAAACCTGGCGCTCAAGGTACTCGCAAAAAAGTTAAAAAGACGGTTGCCGATGGCATTGCTCATATTCACGCGTCTTTTAATAACACCATTATTACGATTACTGATCGTCAGGGTAATGCCTTGTCATGGGCAACCGCAGGCGGTTCAGGTTTTCGCGGTTCGCGAAAAAGTACCCCGTTTGCTGCACAGGTAGCTTCTGAGCGTGCAGGCAATGCTGCAAAAGAATACGGTTTGCAAAACCTTGATGTTGAGGTTAAGGGCCCAGGCCCTGGCCGTGAATCGGCGGTTCGTGCACTGCACAGCTGCGGATATAACATTAATAGTATTACCGACGTGACGCCGATCCCACATAACGGCTGTCGTCCACCGAAAAAGCGACGCGTATAGATTTAATTGCGTTAACAGCGAAGCGGAAATTAGCAGAACTAGAGTTTAACAAAACTAGAACTTAACAAGTTTAGGAACACGCAGGATCAAACATTATGGCGCGATATTTAGGCCCAACCTGTAAATTAGCTCGCCGCGAAGGCACCGACCTCTTTTTAAAAAGTGGTGTGCGTTCGCTCGACAGCAAATGTAAGCCCGAATCAGTACCTGGCGTGCACGGTGCACGACGTGGTCGTTTATCTGATTACGGTGTGCAGTTACGTGAAAAGCAAAAAGTTCGTCGTTTGTATGGCGTACTTGAAAAGCAGTTCCGTAACTACTACAAAAAGGCCGCCTCACAAAAAGGCGCAACCGGCGAAAACTTGCTGCAAATGCTTGAAGGGCGTTTGGATAACGTGGTTTACCGTATAGGTTTTGGTGCTACACGTGCTGAATCGCGCCAATTGGTTTCGCACAGTTCAATTATGGTTAACGACCAGGTTGTTAATATTGCGTCTTATCAGGTTCAACCCGGTGACAAAGTGTCGGTACGCGAAAAGGCAAGAAAGCAGCTGCGTATCCAGTCGGCAATGTCGCTGGCGGCACAGCGTGGTCACGTTGACTGGATCGATGTGAATGAGAGCAGTTTTGAGGGTGTATATAAATCAGCGCCAGAGCGTGCGGATTTGCCCTCGGAGATCAACGAAAGTTTGATCGTTGAGTTGTATTCCAAGTAATAAGCGTGGTTTTTACCTGGCGCGTGTATTGAATGCAGCGCTTATTTCGGTCGGCAAACTGGCGAATCGAGATAGTAGAAACACAGTTCAGAAATCAGTTTATCAAATACAGGTAACGATATGCTAAGTGCAGGCAGCGAATTTCTTACACCACGTCTTATCGATGTTGTTGAGCTCAGCGATACGCGAGCAAAAATTACTTTAGAGCCGCTGGAGCGTGGCTTCGGGCATACTCTGGGTAATGCGCTACGTAGAATTTTATTGTCGTCAATGCCGGGTTCGGCAATCAGTGATGTTGAGATCGATGGTGTGCTGCATGAGTACAGCGCGATCGAAGGTGTGCAGGAAGATGTTATTGAAATTCTGCTTAACCTGAAGGGTGTGTCGGTTATTATGAATGATCGCGACGCAACCGTTTTGACTTTGCATAAAAAAGGCCCTGGCGTTGTGACTGCCGGTGATATCCAAATTGATCATGAGATTGAAATCAAAAATCCTGATCATGTTATTGCGCACTTAAACGAGTCGGGTGAGCTGTCAATGAAGCTGACTGTGACTTCGGGTCGTGGATACCAGCCTGTTGATGCGCGTCATACCGATGACGAAGAATCAAAAGCCATTGGCCGCTTACAACTCGACGCATCATACAGCCCGGTACGCCGTGTATCTTATGTGGTTGATAGCGCACGTGTTGAGCAGCGTACTGACCTCGACAAGTTGATTATCGACCTCGAAACCAACGGTACGCTCGATTCTGAAGAAGCGATTCGTCGCGCGGCAACCATATTGCAGCAGCAGCTGGCGGTGTTTGTTGACCTCGAAGGTGAAAAAGAACTTGAGCCTGCCAAGCAAGAAGAGGAAATTGATCCTATTCTGCTGCGTCCGGTTGATGATCTGGAATTAACCGTTCGCTCGGCTAACTGTTTGAAAGCTGAAAATATTTACTATATTGGCGATCTGGTACAGCGTACTGAAGTAGAACTGCTTAAAACGCCAAATCTGGGTAAAAAATCTTTAACCGAAATTAAAGATGTACTTGCTTCACGTGGTTTATCACTGGGCTTGCGCCTCGATAACTGGCCACCAGCAAGTCTTCGCAACGACGATAAAATCCTCGCGTAAGTCAGGGTATTAACGTTTAAATTATTAACTAATAAGTATCTACAGGAAACCATGCCATGCGTCATCGTCATAGTGGCAGACAGCTAAATCGTAATTCGTCTCATCGTAAAGCGATGTTTCGCAATATGACCAATTCACTGGTTGAGCATGAGTTAATTCGCACCACTTTGCCCAAGGCAAAAGAGCTGCGCCGTCATGCTGAGCCTTTGATCACTCTTGCTAAGCTCGACAGTGTTGCCAATCGTCGTTTGGCTTTTGATCGCATGCGTAGCAAAGAAGCGGTTGGAAAGTTATTCTCAGAGCTGGGTCCGCGCTATGAGTCACGCCCTGGTGGTTATATCCGTATCTTGAAGTGCGGTTACCGAACCGGTGATAAAGCGCCAATGGCTTATGTCGAACTGGTGGATCGCCCGCAAAATGATGAGCTCGATTTTGACGATGATTTTGATGACGAATAAGACGAGACAATAGCGCAGCTATTATTCGTTGATAAAAAAACCGGGCTTGGCCCGGTTTTTTTATGTCAGCCTTTTTTATATTTCCGCTTCTTATCGCAGGGTTTTGCTTGTTGTATTGTCTTTCAGGCTTGTGTGACCACATCTTTGGCGGGCCATATTTTTAAATACTGCATGCTTGTCAATCGCTATGCTTTGGCAGATGAACGCTTTGCTGTGGTTTTCTTTTTTGTAGCAGCTTTGCTTTTTGCAGCAGTGGCTGTTAATAGTGGTTTTAAAAATTTGCCGGTATGTGATTGTTTGAGTTTGACAATATTCTCAGGGGTGTCGGCGGCAATAATCATTCCGCCACCACTACCACCCTCTGGGCCAAGGTCAATAATCCAGTCTGCGGTTTTAATTACATCGAGGTTGTGCTCGATAATCACAATAGTATTGCCGCGGTCACGTAGATGATGCAGCACGGTCAGTAATTGTTGAATATCGGCAAAGTGCAGGCCGGTGGTGGGTTCGTCGAGAATATACAGCGTGCGGCCGGTATCGCGCTTGGAAAGCTCCTTGGCCAGTTTAACTCGTTGCGCTTCACCGCCCGATAATGTGGTGGCCGCTTGCCCAAGTTTCACATAAGTCAGGCCGACGTCTTGCAAGGTCTGCAGTTTTTTTGCAATAGACGGTATTGCGGCAAAAAATTCCAGTGCATCTTCGGCGGTCATATCGAGCACTTCAGAAATATTTTTGCCTTTGTAGGTAATCTCTAGTGTCTCGCGATTATAGCGTTTGCCTTTACAGACATCACAAGGTACGTAGACGTCGGGCAAAAAGTGCATTTCCACTTTAGTAACACCGTCGCCCTGGCAGGCCTCACAGCGACCACCTTTAACATTAAAACTAAACCGTCCGGGTTTATAGCCGCGGGTTCTTGCCTCCTGGGTACCAGCAAACAGTTCCCGCACCGGGGTGAAAATGCCGGTGTAGGTGGCAGGGTTTGAGCGCGGCGTGCGACCTATCGGGCTTTGGTCGATATCAATACATTTATCGAGTAGCTCAAGGCCCTCGATAGATTCAAACGGCGCGGATTTCAATGTTGTGGCGCCATTGAGTGCGGTGGCGGCAGCCGGGTAAAGGGTGCCATTAATCAATGTGGATTTACCTGAGCCAGATACGCCGGTTATACAGGTGAGCAAACCCAGCGGAATGGATATATCTACGTTTTGTAGATTGTTACCGCTGGCGCCGGTTAAATGGATTTGAGCATCGTCTTTACAAGTATGTCGTTTTGCTGGCACAGCAATGGCTTTTTTGCCCGACAGGTATTGGCCGGTCACCGATTTTGCTGAGCGCATAATCTGGTTGAGATTGCCTTTGGCAACCACTTCACCGCCGTGCACACCAGCGCCGGGGCCAATATCAACAATGTAATCGGCGCGCTTAATCGCATCCTCGTCATGCTCGACAACAATCACGGTATTGCCAAGGTCGCGCAGCTTGGTTAAGGTTTTTAGCAGGCGTTCGTTATCGCGTTGGTGTAAGCCAATTGACGGTTCGTCGAGAATGTACATGACGCCCACCAGCCCGGCACCAATTTGGCTTGCCAGGCGAATACGCTGCGCTTCTCCACCAGACAAACTGTCGGCATTGCGGTCTAGCGTTAAATAGTTAAGCCCAACATCAACTAAAAACTCCAGCCGTTCATGAATTTCTTTAACGATTTTTTCAGCGATCTTGCCTTGCTTGCCAGGCAGTGACAGTTTGGAAAAGTAAGCGTGGGCCTCGGTAACCGGTAGTGCGGTAATGGCGGGCAGGTTAGCCCCTTTGATAAATACATGCCGTGCGCTGCGCCGCAATCTTGAACCCTCGCAGTCGGGGCAGGGCTGGTTGGAGATAAACTTGGTTAACTCATCGCGCACCATTTGCGATTGAGTGTCGCGATAGCGTCGCTCCATATTCGGGATAATGCCTTCGAAAGGGTGCGTACGTTTAAAAGTGTCGCCCCGGTCGTTAACGTAGGCAAAGGCCACCGGTTCTTTATGGCCGTAAAGAATAATTTGTTGGTGTTTTTTGCTGAGTTTGTTAAACGGTGAGTCTATAGAAAAACCAAAGTGTTTGGCCAGCGAGGTCAGCATATGAAAATAGTAAACGCTGCGTTTATCCCAGCCGCGAATCGCCCCTTCAGAGAGGCTGGAGTCGGGGTATTGTACGACGCGGTCGATATCAAAATACTGTTTAACACCTAGACCGTCGCAGTCGGGGCAGGCACCGGCTGGGTTGTTAAATGAGAACAGGCGCGGTTCAAGTTCGTTAAGGCTATAACCGCATTGGGGGCAGGCGTAGTTGGCGGAGAACACCATATCGTCGGCGTCGCCGTCGATAAATCCGATACAGGCGACACCCTCGGCCAGGCCTAATGCGGTTTCAAACGAATCGGCGATACGTTGTTTTAAATCATCTCGCACTTTAAAGCGGTCGACTACCACATCAATACTGTGCTTAAAGTTTTTCTTAAGTACTGGTACTTCGTCGATATCATAAATTTCGCCATCGACGCGCACTCGGACAAAGCCTTCTTGTTTGAGCTTATCAAACAGCTTTATATGTTCGCCTTTGCGGTCTTTGATGATCGGTGCCAGCAGCATCACTTTGCTGCCCTCGGGTAAATCGAGCACCGCATCGACCATTTGGCTAACGGTTTGCGCCTCAAGTGTTAAGGCGTGGTCAGGGCACTGGGGTGTTCCAGCACGGGCGAATAATAGCCGTAGGTAGTCGTAGATTTCGGTAATGGTGCCAACCGTGGAGCGAGGGTTATGCGACGTGGATTTTTGTTCAATGGAAATTGCTGGTGACAAGCCTTCGATATGATCGACATCGGGTTTTTCCATCAGCGATAAAAACTGCCGTGCATAGGTCGAAAGCGATTCGACATAGCGGCGCTGGCCCTCAGCGTACAAAGTGTCGAAAGCCAATGAGGATTTGCCCGAGCCCGACAAACCAGTAATAACGATAAAGCTATCGCGTGGTAGTTCGAGGTTGACGGCTTTTAGATTGTGGGTGCGGGCACCACGTACAACGATTTTATCCATGAAGTTCTGTCACTACCGGGCTGAGCTGTTGAGTTTGCATGATCGATTGGCGGAGTAGGCGCTGAATCCACAATAGGGTATTTACGTTATTGTCAGGCGCCAGGATCAATGGCTAGCGGGCAATTTGCGGCGCAAAGTCGGAAAGTATAAAGAGCGCAGGGCGTCAAGGCAAAGGGCAGTTGGGTCGATTTGCAATTTGGGCGGGCGGTACCGAGCGGGCTGTTACTGCAAAACGCATGGCAGTCACTGCATGCCGGGTACCTTGTGTTTTCGTCGCCTGCTCACTGATGGTTAAGCTTTTTCCCTATCGCTGCTAAATTTCAGCCCAGGACCTTATTGGCAGTGGTTCACAAGGCCGGTTTACTATATATTGACCGCTTTATCAGGCGGCATTCGATCCGCCAGAACATTTAGACAAATGAGGTTTGGTTATGGCGGGGCGCGGGGTTAACAAAGTGATATTGGTGGGCAACTTGGGTAATGACCCAGAGACCCGGTTTTCGCAGGCCGGTGCCGCCATTACCAACTGTAGTATCGCGACCGGTGAAACC
The DNA here is from genome assembly GCA_965659815.1 of Pseudomonadales bacterium. Lineage (GTDB taxonomy): Bacteria > Pseudomonadota > Gammaproteobacteria > Pseudomonadales > UBA7434 > UBA7434. The sequence goes on along the minus strand of CBFHXO010000017.1, from coordinate 7,112 downwards.
TGGAAAGATAAAAACACTGGCCAAATGCAGGAGCGTACCGAATGGCACCGGGTGGTGTTTTTTAATCGGCTTGGCGAGATTGCCGGTGAGTACCTGAAGAAGGGGTCTAAAGTCTATATCGAAGGCGCGTTGCGCACCCGAAAATGGCAAGATAAAGAGGGCCAGGATCGCTATACCACTGAAATTGTTGCAGATAAAATGCAAATGCTCGACAGCCGAGGGATGGGGGGCGATGGCGCCCAGGGCGGCGGTCAGCAATTCCAGCCCCGCCAGCAATCGGCACCGGCTCAGCAGCAGCCCCAGGCGGCCATGGCACCCGCCGGTGACGACTGGGATGACGATATCCCGTTCTAGTCCTGGTCCAACTTGCCAAATTGTCAAACTGTTCTAGAGTTTAAATATCACTGCCAGAAAAATTGTTAGTAAAGGATTAACGCGTAAAGGTATACGAATAGCAATTGACGTTTTGGCATACGGCTAGCCCTGGAACACCGCCGACAGTGTAAAACGCGCCGATCTTGTTGTACGGCGCGTTTTTTTATGCCCGCGAAAATAACCAGGCGGCCAAATCAGAAGTCGCTGGAAAATGAAATTTATTTTAAATCCCCAGTAAAAGCAGCTGTTTGTTATTGCCGCTAGCTATTTCCCTGTTAAGCTGTGACGCTGCTCAAATTTATCTTAGCCCCGGTTTTATTCTCAATGTACCTAAGCCTGTGGCCTGTTGGTTACAGCTGTATTGCATCGCTTAACAAACGGTGGCTTTGTCAGTTGGGATTGGGCGATAAGAATCGCAGTTTCAGGACTGCATTAAACATCGATATACTTAAATTGAACCTATGACGAATTTAAATACTTCAAACTTAAAAGACCTTGATTACAGCGTTGAACGCACTGAAAGCGGTTGGCATATCACCTTTGGCGATAGCGTAATCGCAGACCAGGACTACCAACTGCACTGTGAGCGACTGGCTGGCCGTGAGCTGGGCAAGGCGATATCACTGCAGCATATGCTGGCCAGCGATGGCCGCTCAGCCAGCGTTAGCTATGAGGCTTTGCAGGCGCTAAGCGGTGCTGCGGTCGATCGCTATGCACATCCGGTTTTCACGCTGACAGCGGATCCTAGCGAAAGCGCAGGTCCACAAGTGCAGTTAAGGCTGGCGGCTCGGCCGATTCCTATGTCGGTTACCGCCAATTTTAGGGACTACGGCGGCCACCTGACCCAGGATGGCAGGCAGGTTGTTTGGGGTAGGTTATTTCGCACCGGGCATATGGGTGAGATGTCCGAAGCAGACAAGCAGGCCATAAACCAGCTGGATATCGCCGCCGTTTGTGATTTCAGGCGCCAGGAGGAGGCCGCTAACCAGCCCAGTCAGTTACCCGAGGGTCTTGAGCCAACGTCTATTGTTATTTCGCCAGGTAGCTCCATAGACCTGTTTAGCGCAATTAGTGAAGAGGGTATACAAGAAACGACAATCGACGCGTTTATGCAGGAAATTAACCGTGATCTTGTGCACAGCCACCAGGCTAGCTATCGCAAAATGTTTGACCTTTTACTGGCGCATGCCGGGCAGGGCTCAATTATCCATTGTTCTGCGGGTAAAGACCGCACCGGCTTTGGCGGCTTGCTGGTGCTGGGTGCTCTGGGTGTTGATAGGCAAAGCATCCTGAATGATTATTTATTAACCAATCAATATGTCGATATCGACAGGGAAATTGCCCGCTGGACCAGAAATTATGGCGATGATGGTAGGTCTAACGCAGACCCAGAGCATGGGGGCTTAGATCATGGAGACTCAAAATACGGTCAGGTGCGTACTTTTAATCGCGACGCGCTGGCCGTTATTCTGCGGGTAAAAGCCAGTTATTTGCAGGCGGCAATGGATGCAATTGATAGCAGATACGGTGGGTTAGAGCGCTATCTCGATGAGCAAATCGGCTTAAGTGCGGAAGAGCTGCGAGCGCTTAAGCATCACTATCTTTACTAGATAGCCGGTTCTATAGCCTATTATTGAAGGTTTCTAGCACATCGCTACATCGCTACGTGCTGATGTTTGAGTGCCAGCTAGCGGCCGACAGTATGCTAGCGGCGCTGGCGTTTTCTTGGCAGGGCTTTGGTCAGGTTTAACTGCCCTAATTCTTCACGCAATGGCACTGACCCTAGCGGCGCGGCGCTAGGGTAACTGTGTGGGCCTGGCGGTAGGTTTGCCGTATTTGACGTTGCTATAGATGGCGTTGCAATCGGTGTTATGTCTCGAGTCCCTAGTGGGTTATCGAGCCATTTTTCCAACGACTGCTGAAAGGTTGAATCCAGTGCCCTATTATCGCGATTGGCCTGGCCTTGCCCCCGTGCACTGCCAGGTGGCAGCGTGCCAGGCGACACAGCAAGCGCCAAGAAGTTGGGCATCGGCTTAGCTTAAACCTATGCCGGTAAGCACCAGGCCGATAATGGCCATTTTGATCGCATCACCGGCTTTATCCCATTGAAACAAACCGTAGAAGTACGCCAGTGGCGGAAGAAAAACCGAGCATAAGCCCCAGGTAAAATCTTCGCCCGAAGCGGTAATAATTAATTGTATCCAGCTCGCAGCCAGCAGTACGCCGCCGCCTAGAAGTAGCACTGCAGAAAGTGGTTCCATAGTTGCCTCAGTTGCCTTGTTAGTGACTTTGCGCGCGCTTGAAAAACTAAACTGCGCTTAAATCGTCCGGGCTAGAATAGCAGATTTAGCCTGCGGCTTATGCTCGAATTTAGTGACTTTTTCGCGGCCGACCGACAACCGATTGCCGTTAAGGTCGGCTGGAGGGGTATCTTACTGTTCCAGCTCAGTGCTAAGCGCTTCGAATAATAGCTGACACTGTTGATAAAAATTCTGGTAATCGGTTTGCAAAAACGGCGCCACCATCGACATCACCTGAAACACACCGCGGTGAATCGATAATACCGGGTTGCTTTCGCTACGCTGACCAAGCTCGGTGTAATTCATCCAGTACGTTAATAGCAGCGTGATACTGTCGGCCAGGTGTTCTATTGCGCCCGCATCAATATCGTTGGCTTCGATAATGTCGCTATCAACTAACAGATTAAGTGTGGCGCTGGCGGTTTTACGCTTAACTGCCAAGAGCTTGGCAAAGCGACGATTCAGTTTGGGGTAGCGACCCAGTATATCGGTGATATTGCGGTAAAAAAAACGGTACTTATGAATTTGCTCAAATACCACGTACAAATACAGCCAGATATCCTCGACCTGAATCACATCTTTTAGCGGCGCCTGTAGAATGTCTGTAAGCTCTTTTTCCATTACCAGGTAAAGCTGCTCGATAATCGCCTCTTTACCTTTAAAGTGGTAGTAAAGATTGCCGGGGCTGATATCCAGCTCACTGGCGATATCTACCGTGGTGATATTGGGCTCACCCTCATCGTTAAATAAGGTCAGGCTGGTCAGTAATATGCGATCTTTGGTTTTCATACAGCGCAATCGTTTTGGTTTGTATTGGTAATGGAGTTATCGCTTTTTACTGGCTGTCGATTTCTTTTTGGCCGGTGCTTTTGCTTTTGTTGCAGCCGGAGTGGTTTTTTTGGCTTTTGTACTGGATTGGCGGCGCGCTGGTTTTTTGGTTGGGCGCTTTTGTTTTGCTGTGAGCTGTGCACTTAGTAACGCTTTAAGTTCACTGACCTCACCACTGAGCCGGTCAATTTTTTCTTCGAGTGCTTGAATATCGGTTGTCGGTTGGTTTGGCCAGTTTAGACTTAAACTCTCGCGCATACGGCGAATACGCTGCTCTAGGGTTTCACCTTCAAGTGCCGACAGATCCACTTTTTTGGATGCTTTGGTTTTACTGCCACGCTTCTTTTTTGGCACGTGCTCACTCGACTCAATACCGGCGCCTTTTTCTACCAGCTCTTTAAATAACGCTGGTAGCTCTTTTAAGTTTTTCTGCTGGTTGGCAACCTCGTCATAGGCTTCGCCGTAGGCACCAAGCCCCGCGAGCCAGATATTTTTGGCAAAATCGCCGGCGCGCTCGGTAATACCCGATTTGCCTGCCTTTTTCTTACTCATAATCTTGTACTCCGCACAGTTTTATAGCGCTGTTGTTGACACAGAAGCTGTTAAAATGACCTGAGACAATACCTGTTTCGATACCAATAGTCGATACTGGCGTCCAGCTTGTCAGACTAGCCTAGCCAATTAAAATATTAAGTGTGGGTGCCATAGCGTGCGGCCATTAGGCGGCTATAATAAGGAATTGTCACAGATGAAAAGCCCGGTTTGCGGTGTTGCGATGGCTTGACACATTGACCATCTCGCTAAAATGTCCAGCCGAGAGTCTGTACATAGCACTGTTGGGTGAATAGTAGCCAATGATAAGGTGTTAACGTTGCGCCTAGTTTGCCAGAATCCAGTCAGGCATCAGTGCGGCATAGTATGTCTGTTATAAATACGGTTATAAAAAAGTGAAAAAATGAGCGACTCAGACCGTCTCAAAAGAAACCTTAACGCACTTGCCAAACTCAGTGACGAAGAAAAAGTTGCTGCTTTTGATAAAGTGGGTGAGGCAGTGGCGCATTTTTCAGGTTCGCTGGAAGAGCTTGAAAAAGCCGTTGGGATGCTGATGGTGGGTTATCACTTTGGCTGGAAAGTATTACTACTCGTTCACAGCAAGCGCACAATTAAGAAGTACGAGGCGATATTAAATATCGATATTAAAGAATTTTTTCCTGCCGAAGGCAGTAGCGCCCAGCGCTCAATGGGCCTTGACCTGGCTAAGCAAATCGGTAATTTCTGGCAAGTGGTTAGCGGCGATATCAAAGTTGAAAATCGTCGCAATATTGAAGATGTCGAACCTGATAATAAGTTCGACTAGTTTTTTATAAAGTGACTCACCAGGCCGCAACAACCCAGTCCGGTTAACGCCGCAATAAACCAGCGCCCACCTCCCTCGGTTAATAACATCCACGTTAATACAAATGGTTCGTCGCGGGTAAAACCCGCAGCACTGGCAGCGTTTTGAAAGCCGATTTCAAGCTGGCCCAGTAGTTGAATAGGGACGGTTACTGCTGAGACAAGCACCAAGGCTGGCACCGCGAGCAGTAGCAGGGCAATGCGCTGGCGAATACTGTTGGCCGGCCAGGTCAGAATAACGGTGAACAGGATCACAACAGGCACTAACGCATGTAGTACTGTAATCTTCGATTCAATCGTGCTGCCGGCCGGTAGTGAGCGTTCGGGGGTAATCGCTTTGGCTTTGGTTGCGGTGGCCGCTAATACAATTTTATTTTCGGCCGCTTCGCGTAGGGATAATTTTGTTGCGTAATTATCCGATACTGATTCGGCTACGGTTTCATAAAGTGGAAATAGTGCGGTAATTAATTTCTCGCCGACAAAAAAACCCGACACTGAAAGTATGAGCCAGACTGCGAGCCCCTTAAAGGCCAGTAATGCAATGGTATTGTTATTCATCATGGTGGTCACTATCAATCGCGGGTTGTGTCGCCCAGCGTGTCCAGACAAGAAAAAAACCGGCGACTAGAAAAATAATTAATGTTGGTGCGTAATAGGTGTGCACCGGCGGAAACCACAGGCGATTGTATTCAACAATATAGTACAGTCCCACAATCCGTATCTGGTTAATGGCGTATACCGTCAGTATTCCTGCAAACAATCCAATTAAGGTTTTGCGCAGGTTCGCGCCGAAGCCCAGTATGGCAGCCGTGAGCATAAAAAGTACGCCTGAACCATCGCAGCCTCGCACGATATTCAGTTTGGCCCGCTTGGAAATTATCGCGTGATCCACGACATGGACATTGCGCTCGGGGGTTATGGTATTGATGGTTTTCGCAGCGAAATGACCGATAACATTAGGGTATATTTTGGTACGCAGCACATCGTCAGGTATCTGATGATAGGCAAAATGGAAGGCGCCATAAAGCACAGCGGATACGAGAATAAAGCGAAGGGTTTGAAAATCCACAAAGATACCTTGTTTAAATTGTTATTAGTCAGCAATGCTATTGTTTGTCGGGCCGTTTTTTTAAGTTCTTAGTTAGCGGCGTGGCGCATACGACTAACAGTATAGCATTGAAAAAAAAGCATATCGTGCAAAAACTGGCCTGAGTCCATTACCTGATACCTCAGTCTATTACAGGGGCGCTTATTTTTCATGAACGCCCATAGCACGTCCACGATATGCTGTTAATATACCGTGCGGAAGCGCTATTCGCGACTGTGCTGCACAGATATGACTGGATATTACAGGAAAAATTCCCCCTATGAGTAAATCGCTTGCGGAGCAAAATCGGCAGACTGTAAATGGCTTTTTGTCCGCTATGCAAAACGGCGATGTGGCGGGTATTGTGGATGCCTATCACCCTGATGGTGAGCTGCAAACTATGGGTAACACACTGATTTCCGGTCGATATAATCGCCAGCAAATTGAGCAGTTTGCCGGTGGTATCTTTGAGGCATTCCCGGCAGGTCTTAATTACCAGGTACACAATATTATTGCCGAGCACGATCGTGTAGCGGTTGAGGCTAGTGTGAGTGGACTGCATAGCTCGGGGCGGCCTTACCATAACCAGCTGCATTTTTTGTTCCAATTTGTTGATGGTAAAATCTTGTTGCTAAAGGAGTATCTCGATACTGAAAAAGCCACTGAGGTTTTATGTGGTGGGAGGCGACCCGGTTAGTGCCCCCCCTCGGTTTTTGCCATTTGCAGTCGTTAACACTCGACCGGATTTACTATTCATAGATTTTGCTATCTGCGTTAATCTGACCGCCGATAACTGATAATAACGCTTTGGCGATGATGCGCTGTTATTGCCATTCCAGTACAGTCTTCCGAGACTGCCACTACAATACTGTCGCGCCAATACTGGTAAGAGGAGTAGTATATGTACCTTGGTTTTAGCTCAATGAATAATGTAAGTGACCCTGCGCCTGAGTTATTAGCTAAAACGCTGGAGCAGGCCGGTTTTGAGTCATTGTGGTATGGCGAGCATAGCCATATTCCCTGTTCCAGAAAAACGCCGTATCCACCGGGTGGTGACATGCCCGATCCCTATAAGCGTATGATGGATCCTTATGTATCACTGATGGCAGCAGCGGCGGTAACTACCA
>CBFHXO010000016.1:0-35392 GCA_965659815.1 Pseudomonadales bacterium | reverse complement strand
GATCCAAATGATGGCCCTCAAGAGATTACCGAAACCTTAGGCGTGAATAAACAAGTCCCAGCCATGGGCGGCATAGGCTTGTTAGCGCTGGGTCTGTCGATGCTGGGCTTAGGTGCGGTTAGAAGTAGAAGGAGAAATTAGTTCAAGTCTTCTAGTAGACAAGCTAATTAGTCATAAATACACAACCACCTCTATAGATACCCCACCATGGGCCTAGGGCACCTGCGTGGGGCTTTGAAGTCTTTGAAGTAGACAAAACCGTAGACATTTTTGATCCGTTGACAAGGAACCGATCGGGCTGTAACACTATTAAACACGTTAGCTAACAGGATAAATGGCGCCTAAAGCAGGAGATGACTTTCGTCCGGTCCGCCATTAATACTCCCTAAGCCATTAATAGTTAATAAAAAAAATAGCTAACTCAGCGCCAATTATACTCAGCCCACCATCAGCCTACCTTATCCACACTGCCTTGAACCTCGAAATAGTCGATTATTGAGTAGGGCGGTTTATCTTGACATAAATCAGTCGCTGCTATGCGGGCTTGTAGATAATAAAATCGAGACTAGCTTGACTGCCTTCGAGGCAGTTTTTTTATGTGTTACGATTAATGCAATTCAATGGAAAAAAATGGAGTATTGGTATGAAAAAATTAGTCAGCCTGACGCTATCACTGCTGCTAAGCAACGCTTCTCTAAGCTAAAGGAGTTTTGAAATGTGGCAAAAATATATGATTATATTTATATTGACTGGAACTGGCCGCAGCACAGCCGATATGACACCCACAGAAAGGAAAGCTCACCACCAAAAAATGGGTTCAATGCTGCGAGGAATTGGGGAAGCGCTCAACCCCCAGCCGACTCCTCAGCACCACAATCATACTCACAGCACCACAATCATATAAGCGAACCTAATTCAACTTTTGCTACTTTGAGAGATCAGCGAGTAGTTAATGGTGTTCGCCATTGTCGCTATGTGATCGGCAGCAGAAGTTACTACATATCTCTGCCGAGTCACAAAATATGCGCCACTGCTGCCCGGTTTTAGCTCTGTATTTGGTTAAAGAAAGTTAGGCCATCGCAGACTGGCTCAAGATACAGCTTGACTTTTCGGCAGTACATTAGCAGGTTTGATATTGGCTAGAAAGAAACAAAACTAAACGTATGTTCGATTACAGAAGCGGCTCCTTAGGGGGCCGTTTTTATTTCTGATTAATTTATTCTCAAGGTCTATCGCTATCAATTCAAATAGGCCATAAAAGCCGAAACTACAGATATTCCAGCGACGTTTTCTGATCCAGTACCCCGGCACTCATTTCAGGCTTATCACTCTGATTCTGTTTGTAAAGCATGTTTAAACTGTTCTTAGCGTCTCAACGGTCATCCTGTCACCAAATTCCAACGGTGAACTTTGCAATTCAATTGATCGGAGAGTTGACGAGCAGAGATTAGAAAATGTGTGTTGTGAATGAAAACATAATTGAATTCATATGGTTGAGGTTTTTTAGGGGACGTCCGGCCCACAATTATTCCTTCCCATTTATTGACTTTTAGAGATAAAAAATATCTCCCGCTTCCAACCCAAATTACAACCCATACATCGATGCTATCTAATCTCAATATGCCTCTTAGGGAGTTGATTTTGCCTGAATGCGTCTAAACAGAATGGGGTAGGGGTACTTCTATTTATGACGCGCATTGCGTGGAGATACCCCAAAACTTCCGCCGCTGCCAGACCTATTCGTCGTCCCTGGTCGAGCCCGAGACAAGCAAACTTTTTTTGAGCACCTTGTTCTTCAGCAGTATCTCCGCCGCCTGTCGCTTGAGCTGGGTATGCTCGGTGCGTAGTTCTGTCACTTCACGACGATTGGCTTCACAATGGGTATCACCGGCTGGCTGCTGCTTTCTCGCTTTCAAATTGTTTTTGCCTCGCCATGAAATTATTGCAGTTGATAAACGAAGAGTGTGGCGTGACACACAGGCGCTTGACGGTCTGTGATGGCCGATCACGTTGCATTAACCGACTGACGCTTTATATCGCCATTTGGTGCACTGAGTCGGTTTTGCCTGTCTATTAGGTAAAGAAACAATTAGAATGCCGCACCCTCATACGAATAAAACCTGTAAAATGCCGAAACTACCTACTGAACACAACTTTCTCGATTTGTCGGATTATGGCCGCCCCATTGCACGCCAAATAGCCAGCCGCCTCAAGCACACTAAAATAACGCCAATCGATGTCACGCTCGTTTTCATTTTATCGGGCCTTGTTGCGATTTACTGCATCCTGAATAATCAGTTTTGGGCAGCGCTGTTTTTTCTTATTGTAAAGTCCATATTGGATGCTGCCGATGGCGAGCTTGCAAGACAGAAAAACACCCCTTCGTATACCGGCCGATATTTAGACTCCGTTGCTGACATAGCGTTAAATTTATTGATCCTTTTAAGTATCTGCCATGTTACACAGGGGCAGCTTGTCCTAACACTGCTCGCTTTTGTTGGTATGCAACTCCAAGGAACACTTTATAACTATTATCATGTCATTCTACGCAACAACAATAACGGCGATACAACAAGTCGCATATTTGAAATAGCGCCACCCTCAGCGCTGCCCGGTGAAAAGCAAAGTCATGTGAATATTTTATTTGCTATTTATTACTTTTGTTACGGTTTATTTGACAAATTCATTTGTCAGTTAGATAAGGGGGCATCAAATGACGTTTACTTACCTAGTTGGTTGATGACCATGGTCTCTGTTTTCGGCCTGGGCTTTCAATTGCTCATTATCGGCGTATTACTTAGCCTCGGCTTCGCCACTTATATTGTGCCTTTCTTTATTTTTTCTTCGTTATTTATTTTTGTTTTTATTTTTATCCGAAAAGAAATCAATCCTAAAATATAATAAAACCGGAATCAGCCTGACATAGAAAATTAACCCGGCTTAGTATAGCTATTTTTCTATAGGTTGATTGGGTTGTTAGTGGCATGCAAACGGCGGCTTCTTCGGGCACCATTATTGTGTCTACAGTCGAACGTTTTTAACGTTAAGTTGAAGCCAGAACTCCACCATCTGTCAGCAAAAACAGTAGGCTCTAACGTCTAATGTTATCGATATTTCCGCCAGGCTATTCGACTCAGTGCCTTTACACCACTTTTCCGCTAATCGCGCTGATGTTGTCTGCGCCCCATGCTTTACAGGGCGTTTAAGAGTGCGGGACTCGATAAATATCGAATTTTATCTTGGTGGCGTGATCCGTTTTTATGTTGTCGAGTATAAAGACGTAACGTTCACTAACGCACCGAGATACTTTATGTTTTCCATATTCAAATCTGACCCTACCAAAAAGCTCCGAAAATCCTATGATATTTTGCTAGAGCGAGCAATGCATTTGCAAAGAAAGGGCGACATCATGGGCTACTCGAATGTCACCGCTGAAGCGGAAGCGATCTGGCAGAAAATCGAAGCGCTGGAGGCTAAATCGAAGTAACTGGTTCGCGTTCATTCGATATGAAAAAAGGTATAAGCGATACATTGAATGTCGAAAGCTCTCGATAGCCCATACATACGATTTTTAACGCATGCAAGCCTATCCGCTAGGAGAGTAAGCAAAAGAATCACGGCATGGGGCAGATCGAAAAATAGATCATGAGGCTGGCGGCAAATCATAGGGTTATCTGGGGAACAAAGAGTGTCTAAAAAAATTGGCATAATTGGTGACGTTCACGCAGAAAGCAAAGTGCTTGCTAAGGCTATAGATTGGTTAGAAGAAAAAGGCGTTGACGTGCTCATTTGTACTGGAGATATCGCAGATGGGCCAGGGGATATTAATGCCGCTTGCGATATGCTGGCAAGCAACGGCGTGTTAACAGTTGCCGGTAATCACGATAGGTGGCTGTTAACAGACAAGGCGCGACATGTAGAAAATGCCCATCACAAAAGCGCGGTTTTCGATAGTACTCTAGCGTATCTCGACGGGCTTCCTAAAACTTTATCGGTGCCTACGCACTGCGGCGAACTCTTATTATGCCACGGGGTTTTGGATGACGATCTTGCAAAAATTTGGCCAGGTACTGCTACAACTGAAATTAAGCGCTCAAAACCGCTCGATAAGCTTTTGGAGCAATCAGATAATGTGCCAAGTTTTGTAGTTAATGGCCATATGCATTTCCGAACTTTAATCGATTTCGAAACCTGCAAATTGATTAACGCGGGTACATTGAAGGGGTTGTATTCCGGGCTTAGTGTTCTTGACTTAGATGAGCAAACCCTAAGCGGATATGATTTTGCTCCGGGAGAAGTGATTTTACCTTCTCGAACACATTTGCTTGCAAAGTCTGGTGGCCGCCGCGTATGGCGGAATACGCAAGCGTTCGACGGTGCTTGGGAGCCAGCTGTTTTGCATCAACCGCGCTAGTCCTTTTTTTCGCGATACAAAACGTATAGTTGTTCCATATAATCGGCTATATCGCCTTGTAATTTTTCAACAGGTAGACCTTCAGCCTCTAACCTACTCACATCTTCCTCCGCACGATCTAGTAGGCCTTCAATGATTTCTATCTTTCTATGGGTGTGCTCTGTACGTCTCATTGCTTTACCTCTTAATAATGCCTTCTCAAGTGCGTACACCCTATTGTTACGCATGGTTAAAAGTTATGGCTCAGTGAAATCGGTAAATTTATTTGCAGATTTAAATAATCGCTTGGTTTGCCCATCGGCAAAGATGGTTGGAACTTTTTACGGTCTGACTTAAGAGACGATTCTGCTGTAAAAGGCTTTCGTTTTTGCAAGGTTTAGATTGGGTTTGGAAGCCTCCGTGGCCTCGCGGGCACTGAATGCCATAAGCCGCTTAGCGGTTGATTGGATTAGCGTTTACGCACATGGCGCGCAAGTATCCGTCGGCTTTCTGCTTTCACAGCACGATCACTGCGCATCGACCAGATAGCATCCCTTGCGCGCTTGCTACTCGATGATAGATCGATGATAGGTAACGGATAATCTTCACCTGGCTTGCAGTCATAAAGCAGTGCGTCCATCGGTGAGAGTAGCCACGGCTGGTGAATGAGTTCGGGGGGAAGCTGTTCGAGCTCGGGAACCCACTGCCTGATGAAAGTGCCCGTGCTGTCGTGGTCCATCGATTGTTTAATCGGGTTGTACATGCGGATAGTGTTAATCCCTGTCACGCCGGCCTGCATTTGGAACTGTGCGTAATGGATGCCGGGTTCGAAATCCAGGAATAACTTTGCCAGGTGATGAGTGCCTCGCCGCCAGTCAATAAATAGTTGATGGCATAAAAAGCTGACGAGCATGGCGCGCATACGAAAATTAATATAGCCGGTTTTAGTCAGGCAGCGCATACAGGCGTCGACCATTGGAAAACCGGTTTTTCCCTGTTCCCATGCGGCCAGTTTTTCATCTACCTCTGAACCCTCATCGTATTGCAAAACGTCGTAGCCGCGATTCAAGGCTTCAAATTCCATGCGGTGTTCGCTTTCGAATTTCTGTATAAAATGGCAGTGCCAGTGCAGTCGCGAAGAGAAGCCGCGCAGTGCGCGTCGCCAGCCCGGTTGTTGCCAGTTAGCAAGCAGCGTCTGGTATACCTCGCGCAAGCTGATGTTACCCCAGGCCAGGTAGGGCGATAATCGTGAGCAGGATTCACGGCTCTTGGAGGGGCTTGAAATATTGTACATGTAGTTTTTTCCACGAGTGGAAAAAAACGACTGTAACAGCCTGTGGGCGCGCGTTTCGCCGCCACGCTGCATCAGTGGGTGCATATCTTTCCAACTATTGGGTACCCAGGGCACGGCGGGTGGTTCGAAAGCTGGCGAAATAAGCCGAGATAAATCCGGGTGACAACAGGGTGAGCGCATAACAGTCCGCCAGTGTTTATCCCATTGGTCCCGATTGCGCAAGCCGCGTTGCACTGCGTTGGTGGGTGATTCTTGCCAGTCAATTTTATTGGCTTCGGACCAACGTGCGATAGCAATATCACGGTCGTAGGTAACTTGTAGACCAGTCTCTTCGTGACTGTATAGTGTTTCAATACCGTATTGATTATGCAGTGACTCAAACACAGCAAGGGCGTCGCCTTTATAAATATGCAAGCGTCCACCAAATGGTTGCAGTTGCGCGTCAATGTCCAGCAGCGACTGCCATATAAAGCGCCAGTGACGCTCGTCGTAATGCGGATTATCAAGCAGCAGGTCTTCGAAGATGTAAACCAAGATACTCGGACGTCCAGCATCTATGAGCTCAAGCATAGGCTGGTGATCGCGTAATCGCAAATCGCGTTTAAACCACAATACGTTGTACATAAATGTCTCCTACTTCGAGCTCATGCCGGGTGTACAAGCTTATGTTTAAACGTATTGTTTGACCCATTCCTCACTGTGATCCCACAATGTTTTGGCCACTGCTGCATTGCGAGCTTCGAGTGTGCATTTTGCCGGCTGGCAGTGAGAGAAGTAACCAGCGGCAACATCTTCGGCCGAATCGTGCACAGCGCACAGCACTGACGTCGCAGCCCCCTGGTTGGCACTCTTGGTGAGTGGGCTCATTAGCTTAAAGGCAAATCGCATAAACGCCGATTCACGACCAAAATCAGACGTTACCATATTGCCGGGATGAACCGAACAAGCCGTGAGACCTTGCTCGCCGTAGCGGGTTTGTAATTGTAGTGCCATAAGTATGTTGCATAACTTTGCCTGGCCATAGGCACCCATCACCGAATAGCCAGCCTTTTTGTAGGGTAGGTTGTCAAAGTCCAGCGTTTTAGGGCTCTGGTGCGCTATGCTGGATACCATTACCACGCGGGGTGTGCCGCTGGCCAGTAACTTGGGTATTAGCAGCTTAACCAGCAAAAAATGCCCAATGTGGCACACACCGAGGGTGCGCTCAAACCCCTGCTCAGTTTCGGCATAGGCGAGCGACATTGAACCCGCGTTGCACACCAGGCAATCGATCGGGGTATCATCGAGTGCTTTGACAAATGCCGCGACCGCAGGTAACGACGCCAGGTCCAATTGCTGGCAATGGACATCGGCACCGGCGTGCCTGTCTCTAATGCGTTGTGATGCTGCATTGCCGGCTGTAATGTTGCGGCATGCCAACACGACAGTAGCACCCGCACTGGCTAGCGCTCTTGCTGTCTCGTAACCAATACCGGTGTTCGCACCGGTGACAATAATCCGCTTACCCGACAGGTCAACACCAGTCAGCACCTCATCGGCGGTTGTTGATCGATTGAACTTTTTGGGTAGTGCCAAAATAAACTCCAGTTGTCGCAGCGCTATAAAAGGGTCAGTAAGACACCATGCAATGCAACCACAATGATACTGAGTAAAGACCGCAACTGTTTATACCACAGCGCATAGTCGCTTCTGAAAAGATCGATATTGAGCATCCAGACGAAGCCGCACATCAACAAAAAAATGCTGTAGTTGGGCTCAAGGTGAAATACCACCAGCGCAAAGACTGCAAGCAGGGTAATAGCATTGCTCTGTATCAGTAGCGATATACTCTGGCCCTGGTGCCGCCACAGCGACCCTGCCAGGAACGAGAGTATGCAAGCAGAATAGTAGCAGAAAATGAGCATAGGCATGTAGTTGATGGGCTGCAAAATGGCCCACGCCGCGCCCAGTAAAAACGGTGACAGTCCGGCTAAGCCCAGCACTGTCACCAGTGAACGCGTACTTTTTGGAACTTGAGCTGTCATGGGGCTTGACCGTGTTGTTAGTGCGAATCCCTACTAACTCGGCGGCACTGACTACAAAATGGTTTTGCGGTAGCACCATTTTGTTTAGCCAACAAAATGGTGCGCGCTCTCCCTATGGAAGCGCCTTGCGAAAGTACACGCCAAAGTACACGCCCGGACCAGCAGTGCGTCTGTCCCGCTACCTTACGCTACCTTAAAAGATTTAAGGTCAGGTGGTGAAGACGCATTGTATCAATTCAGTGTGATACGGTTAGCTGTTTGACACTGACCCATTAGTCAGCGGCACCGGGACGAAAGCCGGTGCTAAGCTTCGGTTTTCTCAGTCTTTTCATCTTGGCCATGATCATCGTGTTCGCCATGGTCACCACCGCAATGTCCGGCATTAGCGACTGAGCTAAACAGTAAAAGTAAGGCGAATAAACTATTTTTCATAACATTCTCTCGGTATCAGTAAAATTGTTTATACGAAAGGGTGATGTGGCTTGGATTACTACCCGGACAAACAATTATCGCGATTGATATCGCAGACAATCGGTCTGGCTAGACACTGAGTTGCAAATGACGTTAAAAGTGTTCAGCGCGTCAATGCGTGACTTACTCGATATCTGTGGCATTATCGACCGCGATTTGGATTCAATGTCGTCAGGTTGGTGTCTGACCAGCGCTATGTGTTTTTGAAATTGATGCCATCAACCAGATCTGTAAAGCTTGGGACTTGGCGCCGAGCTATCAAATCAAAGATATTTCAGCGACGTTATTCTCACCAGTACTCTGGTGCTGCTTTAATATTAATCGCGCGAATTTGCGCTGTGCAACAGGGTCAAAAGGTGCTTTGGTGCTTTGGTGCTTTGGTGCTTCGGAATCTTTTCAGCTACGAAAACCAGAGTATGAATTTTGCGCTTCGCTGGACAAAACTGATGCTGTAAACATACGATAGCTAAACAGAGGTTAGGCTTTTAGTGGCCGGCGCATGCTATTTACGCCATTGAAAGTCATTAGCAAAGCCGTAAGCGAGAACAAAGCCGTAAGCGAGAACAAAGCCGTAAGCGGGAACAAAGCCGTAAACGAGAAAACTAAAAAAAGCCATCAGCTCAAAAAAGCTATTAGCGAAAAAAAACCTGCGTTGCAAATAATGCGCCGCAGGTTTTTTTATTGATGCAAATTCGTTGCAGGTTTGAGTGTTTAGAATCGACCGCTAATAGTCAAACGTGCATTCACAGGCTCGCCTACAGTGGCCTGGTGTGTTGCATGCGAGTTCGGGAAGTACAACTCATCGGTGAGGTTTTCGATATTCAGCTGAATACGAAGATCGTCCGAGATATCGTAGTAGGCCGCTGCATCAACGCGAGTGTAGCTGGGTAGCTTTGCGCTGCTGCCGTCAGAAATCAAAGATTCATCTTGATAGATAACACCAAGACCAAAACCTAATTTATCACTGGCCTGGTAAGCGCCCCAAACCGATGCCATATTTTCTGGCAGCTCACGCGGCTTGGTAAAACTACCGGTTTCTCCATCCAGCGAGGTGTAGCCAGCACGAACAGATAATTCATCGGTAATCTGACCTTGCAGCTCAAGCTCAAAACCATCAACTTCAAGACCACGGATTTCAAAGGCTTCGCCAGTCAGGTTATCTCTGTCGGCACGGGTTTGTTCGTTTTTAAAATACGCCGCTGTCAGACTAAGGCCGTTATCGAAATCCCACTTCACACCAAATTCAGTGTTTTCAAATTCATCCGGGGCGAGCGTGTCAACTTGGCCATTAATATTGGCGTATTGTTCACCGCTGCGTGGCAAGAAAGACTCACTATAACTTGCGTAAATCGAGATATTTTCTTGTGGCTTATAGATCAGGCCTGCGCGTGGTGAGATCTCCTCGTCTTTCCTTGAGCGAACGCCAAACGAGGTTGAATCTTCATCGACATTATTGACCTCAATATCGAAGCTATCGAATCGGGCACCCAGTATCAGATCGAAATGCTCTGAAATCGCAATCTCGTCTTGGATATAGAATGAACTTACCTCAATATCTACACGAGTGTCGTCATTGAGATCCGTTGAAAAGCTATTGGTGACTGGAGTACCGTTTGAGTTTACACCAACACCACCACGGAGATTAAGCGGGCGCACAATTGTGAAAATTTCAGTATCCGAATCGGCATTACCGTCCGGAGTCCAAACTGCGTTATAGCGGTCCTGATCTGAAGAGGTATCAATATACTCAGCGCCAACAATCAGCGTATGACCAATAGCACCAGTCTCAAATTCATTAACAAGGTTGGCAGATAAAATCAGATTCTCACGTTGCGTGGTATCAACATAACCATCAAGTGTCACCACGTCCGTCCCTGGGCAATCATCGTCGTCGTTATAGCAGGAGGCATAAAAATTCTGGTAGAACTTATCATAGTTACCGTAATGGGCGCTCAAGTTAGCTTTTAAGCTATCGGAAAAATTATGCTGCACATTGGCGCGAAAAATATGCGCTTCAAGTTCAGTTTTGTTTAGGTCGGGGTCACCAAACACAATATCTTCAAAGGCCTCAACGGGCTCACCGTTGGCGCCTGTAGGAATACCGCGATCAATAAAGCGCTCGTGATCGATATATTCATATGACACATCGATGGTCGTATCATCGCTGGGCGCAAAGCGCATGGTGGGGTTAATACCTAGACGGTCACCATCGTAAAAATCGCGATGATTTTCCAGGTCGGCATAATATGCATTAATACGCAGTGCGGATGTATCGCTGACGGCAATATTGCTATCGATTTGTAGGTTATACTCGCCAAACGTATCAATGCCAACCTGATAACCTGTGAATTCCGAGCCCAGTTCAGGTTTTTTCGTTACGCGGTTAAGAATACCGCCGGTGCCGCCGCGACCAAATAACAGGGCATTGGGGCCGCGCAAAATTTCAACCTGCTCTAAATTATAAAGCGGGCGATAGTATTGAACACCATCACGCACACCGTCGATATAAAAGTCAGCGGTAGAGCGTACGCCGCGAAAAACAACCGCGTCGCGGTGGCCTTCACCTTGCGAGGTATTGACGCCGGGGGTGTAATTGATAAGGTCGGCAATAGTGGTGAAGCCCTGCTGGGTAATTTGCTCAGCGGTAATAATCGAAAGGCTTTGAGGTACGTCGAGAATAGGGGTGGGGGTTTTAATCGAATTTGCTTCATTGCTTGAAAGATACGTCGCTTCAACAATGACTTCATTAAAGTGGTCATTGGCTATGGCTTGGGTTGACAGCAGTACGGGACTCAGTACGGCAGCACTCAACAGTTTTTTCACGGAACAAATACCTAATTGGTTGATAGATGCAAGTTTGATACATGCAATATTGATCGATTCAAAAGTGACTGATCTCGATATAAAAACAGCTAACGAATAAATAGGGCATGGTATGAGCCCTGATGGCCTGGACATGCGCAACTATTCATACGCAGGCCTGGTGGTGGGCGCTAAACCGAAGCCATGACCGTGCGAATGAGGCAGCACGATACAGAAACACTAGTATAAATGCAAATCATTCTTATTATCGTTAATTGATGCCATTTCTTTTGGCTGGATTATGTACAGCTTTTTGCTGTATGCGCGCCACGGCGCTATTGCGGTGAAAGATTGCCAGTCGCAGGCCGGTTTATCGCAGCGAGGCGGAGCCAGGCATATAAGCCTTTACCCGCTCGAGTTTTGGCACGTGTTTTGTGACGAGTTGTGCGGTCGAATGTACAGCGGCCGGTGCGCGCTAGGCTGAGGTATATACCGTGGCGTATTCAGAGGGGTTTGTTTTGCGGTACCATTTGTCGCCATTGCATCGATTTCAGCGGGTTAGAGCAAAAACATCAGCGATTTTTTAATTTAGCTGTTTAATTCAACAATAAAACAAGGTTATTTCTCATGCCTTTTTCTTTTTTGTGTAATGCCAATCGTATATTGAGCTGTTTTCTCGCCGGGATAGTACTGGTTGCTTGTAGTGACCAGAGTGAAGTGACGGCTCAGGCGCCAATGATTAAAGGCCTGAAAGGTTTTCGGATATCGCAGTCGGCCAATAGCGAGGTCAGGCGCTACCCCAGTGTGGTGCAGCCTGCGCAAGAGAGCAAGCTGTCGTTTGAAGTGGCCGGCAAGCTTAAGGCGATTAAGCTAGAGGTGGGGCAAAAGGTCAGCCGTGGTCAGGTGTTGGTAGAAATCGACCCGGTCTCGCTGGAGCTAAAAGTACAACAGGCTAAAGCAGCTTTGGATGAATCAAACGCCGCTTATAAAAATTTCGCATCCGATTACGATCGCAAAGCCCAATTGTTAGAGAAAAACTATGTCACTCAATCTGAAATTGATGATGCTGCTAATAAAGTGAAGTCAACCCGCGCACAGGTCGAACAGGCGCGCAAACAGCTGGACCTCGCCAAAAAAGATTTAAGTAAAACGCAGTTGCTTTCACCCTTTGATGGTGTGGTATCGAGTATCGAAGTGCAAGACTACGGTCGAATCGGTGCGGGCGAGCCGGTGCTGGGTATGTATAGCGAAAATGGTTACGAGGCATTGTTTAGTGTACCGGCAGTGATTATCAATAGCCTGAATCTGGGCGACATTGCAGAGGTCACCTTCGCCGACCTTAACGACGCAACCTATAGCGGCCATATTAAAGAGCTGGGCTCGCGCGCAGGTCAGGTCTCGGCCTTTCCGGTGGTGGTTGCTATCGATGAAGCGCCGGCGGGTTTGCGCGCCGGTATGGCCGCCGATATTGCGCTGCGGGTTGGCTTGTTGAATGTCGAAGCTGATATGACCAGTGGCTTTTTGGTGCCGCTGAACAGCTTTTATTTTGGTGCATACGGTGCCAACGGTCTGGGCAATATTAACCACCGCGAAATTCGCAAAGGCTTTTTGTTTGTCTTTGACGAAACCACCTCAACGGTTAGCAAGCGCGCCGTGGATATCATTGGCATCCGTGAAAATATGGCCATTGTCAATCAAGGGGTCACTGAGGGCGATATTATTGCCGCCGCCGGGGTAAGTTATTTATACGATGGTCAGCAGGTAAAACTGCTGCCATTGACCGACAAGCAGTAGCGGGGCGATAGCGATGAACTGGTTGACCCAACTCGGCCTGGAGCGCTCGCGGCTTACGGTACTGGCGATGATTGGTCTGCTGTTAAGTGGCATTTTTCTCTACGGCAGTTTTCCCAAGCGCGAAGATCCTGAAATTACCATTCGCAATGCCAAGGTTATTATCGAGTTTGCCGGTATGGTTCCCGAGCGTATGGAAAACTTAATTGCCGACCCGGTAGAGCGAAAAATTCGCGCCATACCTGAAGTCGATGAAATTAAAACGCTGATTACCACAGGCAGAACCAGTATTGATGTGATGCTGCGCGACAATGTCACCGACCTTAATCCGGTATGGCAAGAGCTGCGTGATAAAATGGAGGAGGTCGTACGCGAGTTACCCAGTGGTACCAATGGGCCTTATGTGAATACCGATTTTGGCGACGTGTCTATTGCCAGCATTGCGATGACCGCCGAGGGGTTTAGCTTCAGGGAAATGGAGCAAACCGCTGAAGATTTGCAGCGCATTTTGTATGCTCAGGACGGTATCTCAACCGTCAACCTCTACGGTGTTCAAGCCGAACGTATCTGGTTAGAAATTGATGCCGAGCGCCTGGCAACCATTGGTCTGCAAATTGAAACGCTGATTGCCGACCTGAAAGCGCAGAATATTATTTTGCCTGCGGGCACTTTAAATGCGAACGGGCAATCGATTCTACTTGAGGCCAGCGGTGATTTTGCCGGTGTGGATGAAATCACCAATATGCTGACCAAAGTCAAAGGCTCGGATGATTTTGTTCGCCTGGGAGATATTGTTAGCGTACGCCGTGGTCTGGTCTCACCCAAAGATAAACCGGTATATTTTAATGGTCGTCCCGCCATTGTGATCTCGGTCCAAATGCAATCGGGTTATGATATTGAAGCGGTTGGCAAGCGTATTACCGACACCAAAAACCAATTTGCCCATGGTTTACCCATTGGTTATGAACTCGACTATGCAGCCTTTCAGCCTGCGGCGGTAACGCTGGCGGTAAATAACGCAGTGAGTAATGTGGGCCAAACCGTAGCGGTAGTGTTACTGGTTATGTTGGCGTTTTTGGGTTTGCGCTCGGGTTTGATTATTGCCTCTATTGTGCCCTTTGCGATTATGTTTGCATTAATCGGTATGGACCTGCTCGATATTAGTCTTGAGCAGGTATCTATTGCGGCCATTATTATTTCGCTGGGTTTGCTTGTTGATAATGGTGTTGTCGTGGTTGAGGATATATTGCGGCGGAGCAAGGCCGGGGTTTCGGTGCACGATGCAGCCCTGGCAGCGGGCGGCCAGTTTGCGACACCGTTGCTGGTTTCATCGCTCACCACAATCTTTGCCTTTATGCCCTTCTTTTTAATGGAGGGTACCGAAGGCGAGTATGCGTTTTCGTTGGGCGCCGTGGTGGCCATGACCTTATTTGGCTCGTGGCTTTCGGCCATGTACTTTCTGCCGTTTATAAGCAAGTATTGCTTGGTGCGTGAAAACAGTAATGGCGCAGCAAGTGAACCCGAACAAGAACAGCCGGAGGGTAACGCGACCAAAACCTATGGCCAGCTGTTGGCTAAAGCATTATCGGTTTCGCCGTTAGTCATTATTGCGGGTTACGCAGCGGTGCTCGGTTCGGGCATGTTGATGTCAGTCGTGCCTCAGGAAATGTTTCCGTTGAGTGATCGCAACCAGGTATTAATTTACCAGGAGATGCCCAAAGGCACGGATGTTAGTGCCACCGAAGCGTCGGCGCTGGACATTGCCAGCTGGTTAATTGATGACGAGCTTAATCCCGAAATTGAAAATCACGTGTTATATGTTGGTTCGGGTGGCCCGCGTTTTTATTTGTCGCTAGACCCCATTGATACCGCGGCTGAGTCGGCGTTTTACCTGGTGAATATCGACAGCTTTGACAATGCCGTCGCCTTTGCCAGTAAAGCACAGCGCTACCTTTATGAATACCACCCGGAAGCTCGGTTTAAAATCAAACGACTAGCCATGGGTTCCGGTGAGTCCGGCAATGTAGAGGTCAAAATTCGCGGTCTGGCGCTGGATCGATTACTTGGTCTGGCAATGGACGTGGAGGCTGCATTTAGGTCTGTACCGGGTATTAGTCAAAACGAAAACGACTGGGGCGAAAAAATCCTTAAAGTGGTTATTGATGTTGATCAGGATAGGGCACGGCGAACAGGGATTAGCTCAGAGTCTATGTCGCAACTGTTATCAGCCTATTTCGATGGTTTAAGTTTGTCAGACTACCGCGAGCATGACCAATCGATACCGATTGTGTTGCGTGCCGCCGAGCATAACCGCGACAGTGCTGAAGATCTTATGAATATGCTGTTGGGCAGTGATGGCGAGGCCATTGCGCTGGAGCAAATCGCGCGTTTGAAACCCGTGCTTGAGTACTCGCAAATTCGTCGCCTTGATCAGGTGCGCACGATAACGATCTCCGCCAAAAGCGATAGCCTGACTGCCGGGGAGTTGTTGGCAGCGGTGCAGGACAAGCTTGATAAGCTCGAACTCCCCGCGGGCTACCAGTTAGAAATTGGTGGTGAATTGGAAAATGCTTCCGATACCAATGCTAAGCTTGCCGCCGGTTTGCCAGCAGCATTTTTGCTGATGTTCGCGGTAATCATATTTCAATTTAATTCGTTTCGGCGCGCAATCATTGTTTTTATGTCGGTGCCGTTAATTATTGTTGGCGTCCCGTTTGGTTTGCTGCTGCTGGGTCAGCCGATGTCGTTTTTCGGCACCTTAGGTTTAATCAGCCTGGCGGGCATTATTATTAATAACGCGATTGTACTGATTGATCAAATTGATATCGAAGCGCAAAGCCTGCCGATAGACAAAGCCATTGTTGCCGCGGCAACCAAGCGCCTGCGGCCAATTTTGTTAACGTCAGCCACAACGGTTATCGGCTTGATGCCGCTGTATTTATTTGGCGGCGCATTATGGACACCACTGGCCGTGGTGATGATGTCGGGGCTGGCAGTTGCATCGCTGCTAACACTGCTATTTGTACCAGCCTCTTATCGCTTATTATTTCGCGATACATAATTATTGCGCGAAACAGCTTGAATGAAACATAGTTAGTCACACTTAATTAGTGATACATAGCTATCTAACGAAAGACAGTTATTTAATGACATCTAGTTATGTGGCGAGATATAACTATTGGATTGTACGACTGCCGGAGACCAATATGCCTGACTCAGCCTATCACCACGAAAGTGAAAATCCGCCACCGCATAGTCACCATGATGACACGCTGCTGTCTGAGCAACAGATTACCGACTACTGGCGCGCCAATTTACGCTTGCTTGCCCAGCTATTAACGGTTTGGTTTATGGTTTCTTTTGGCTGCGGCATTGTGCTGGTTGACTGGCTCGATCAATTCTCTCTATTTGGTTTTAAACTGGGTTTTTGGTTTGCCCAGCAAGGGGCAATTTACGTTTTTGTGGCTTTAATTTTTATCTATGCCTGGCGTATCCATGCCATTGAGCGTGCGTTTGGTGTTGATGATGATGACTTCTTCGATGACAGCCATAGCGGCGGCAACGAAACTGATATCGATACTAATACCGGTGGCAGTGCGGATAGCAAGGGAGCGCAGCGATGAGTACGCAAATGCTCACCTATTTATTTGTTGGCTTGTCGTTCGCGCTATATATCGGCATTGCGATTTGGTCGCGCGCCGGCTCAACCAGAGATTTTTACGTTGCCGGTGGTGGCGTACACCCGGTGACCAATGGGATGGCAACGGCGGCCGACTGGATGAGTGCGGCGTCGTTTATTTCTATGGCCGGTATTATCTCGTTTATTGGTCGCGATGGTTCGGTTTATTTATTGGGTTGGACTGGCGGCTATGTATTACTGGCCTTATTACTGGCACCGTATTTACGTAAGTTTGGTCGCTTTACCGTGCCCGATTTTATTGGTGAGCGCTACTACTCAAAAACAGCGCGTATTGTTGCTGTTATTTGTCTGATATTTGTTTCATTTACCTATGTTGCCGGTCAGATGCGCGGCGTCGGTATTGTGTTCTCGCGCTTTTTAGAAGTCGAGATCAATACCGGCGTGATGATCGGTATGGCCGTGGTGTTTATGTACGCGGTACTCGGTGGTATGAAAGGCATTACCTATACACAGGTGGCGCAATATTGCGTATTGATATTTGCCTATATGGTGCCGGCCGTTTTTATTTCAATCATGATTACCGGCAACCCGATTCCGCAGCTTGGCTTTGGCGCGGAGGTGGTGAACAGCGCAGGGCAGGGCACCGGTGTGTCGGTACTTGAAAAGCTCGATGGGGTGCTTGGTGATTTGGGGTTTAGCGCCTATACAGAAGGCAGTAAATCCACCATTGATGTATTTGCTATTACAGCCGCGCTAATGTTTGGTACTGCCGGTTTGCCGCACGTGCTGGTGCGTTTTTTTACGGTGCCTAAAGTATCTGACGCCAGGCGTTCAGCCGGTTACGCGCTGGTATTTATTGCGATTCTCTATACTACCGCGCCTGCGGTTGCCTCTTTTGCCCGACTGAATTTAGTCGACACTCTGCATAACACCGCCTATGAGGATGCGCCGCAGTGGTTTAACAACTGGGAGAAAACCGGATTAATTGCCTGGCAGGATAAAAACGCCGATGGCTTGATGCAATACGGTGCCGGTGCCGCGCTGTCGCCGGTGAAACCGGTGTTTACTGAGCAAAGCGGTGTGCATGGCCAGCGCCTGCTTAGCAATGCATCGACCGATGCCGCCAATGAGTTATATATCGACCGCGATATTATTGTGCTGGCAAACCCCGAAATCGCCAATTTACCGGGTTGGGTAATTGCGCTGGTTGCCGCAGGTGGCGTGGCTGCGGCGCTATCCACGGCTGCCGGTTTACTGTTGGTTATCTCCAGTGCGATCTCGCATGACTTGCTTAAGCAAACGCTAATGCCCGGTATTAGCGATAAACAGGAATTATTGTTTGCTCGCATTGCCGCTGCGGTTGCAGTATGCGTTGCCGGTTTATTTGGTATTTACCCACCGGCCTTTGTTGCGCAAGTGGTGGCTTTTGCTTTTGGCTTGGCAGCTTCTTCGTTGTTTCCCGCGATACTGCTGGGTATTTTTAGCAAGCGTGTCAATAAGGAGGGCGCCATAGCCGGAATGTTAGTCGGGCTGCTATTCACTTTTAGTTATATCGCCTATTTTAAATTTTATGCACCTGAACTCAATAATACCGCCTACTGGTTATGGGGTATCTCTCCTGAGGGTATTGGCTTTATTGGTATGCTGCTCAATATCGTTGTGGCGCTATTGGTAAGCAAGCTTACCGCGCCACCGCCTGTAGCAGTGCAGGATCTGGTTGATAATATCCGTATTCCCGCTGGTGCTGCAGCAGCGCACCCGCACCCGTAGCAGTGGCGTTAGCGATTATTATCGTTGTCGGCGTAAATAATAAAAAATGCGCTTTACCGGGGTTGATTCGTTAATATCTTTCAATGGTTTTCTCTAGCCAGTCTCGCTATTATGCGGGACTTTTAGCATTGTTGGAGCCAGGTCGTCGAAGTCAGGTCGTTGAAGTCAGCTTGTCGAAGTCAGCTTGTATAAGCCGGTGCGTCCACCCATTACAGCTTCGACTTCAGAATCGTTTGAATTTAGCAAAGATTGTAGGATAGATCGTCAATTATGAGTGAATTAACCAAGATTTTGCTTGATGAGTCAGAAATGCCCACGCAGTGGTACAACATTGTGGCCGATTTACCCGAGCCACCGCCACCGCCGCTACATCCGGGCACTCATGAGCCCGCGACTGGTGATGACTTTGGTCCGCTGTTTCCAAAGGCGTTAATTGAGCAGGAAATGTCGCAGCAGCGCTATATCGATATCCCCGGCGATGTGCTCGATGTGTATCGTTTGTGGCGCCCCAGCCCGTTGTTTCGCGCGCATCGCTTAGAAAAATTGTTAGATACACCGGCAAAAATCTACTACAAATACGAAGGCGTATCGCCAGCCGGCTCGCATAAGCCAAATACCGCCGTGCCACAGGTTTGGTATAACGCGCAAGAGGGTATTAAAAAGCTGACTACCGAAACCGGCGCCGGGCAGTGGGGCAGTTCGCTGGCATTTGCCTGTGCACAGTTTGGGCTTGAGTGTGAGGTCTGGCAGGTGGCTGCGTCTTACCGCGCCAAGCCACATCGTCGCACCATGATGGAGGTTTGGGGAGGTAAGGTACACCCCAGCCCGTCGGAGCTAACCGAGTTTGGTCGGTCACTATTAGCCGAAGACCCCGATCACCCAGGTTCATTGGGTATTGCCATTTCTGAGGCGGTTATTGAAGCCGTCGAAGATCCCGACACGCGTTATGCGCTCGGTAGCGTGCTTAACCACGTGTTATTGCATCAGACCGTAATTGGCGAGGAAGCCTTGTTACAACTGGCCAAAGTGGGTGATACGCCCGATGTGCTGGTGGGCTGTACTGGCGGTGGGTCGAATTTTGGTGGTTTGGCATTTCCATTTTTACGCGAAAAACTTAACGGTAAAATGAATCCGGTGATTCGTTGTGTCGAGCCCAGTGCTTGTCCAACGCTGACTAAGGGCCAGTTCCGTTACGATTTTGGTGATACCGCAGGCTTAACGCCGCTAATGAAAATGCATACCCTCGGCGCTTCATTTATTCCTGAGCCGATTCATGCCGGCGGTTTACGCTACCACGGTATGGCGCCATTGGTCTCTCATGTTTATGACCTGGGTTTGGTTGAAGCGATTGCCATTCCTCAAACCGAGTGTTTTGCGGCTGCGCTTCAGTTTGCACGCAGTGAAGGTATTGTGCCTGCACCTGAGCCCACCCATGCGATTGCTGCGGCAATTCGCGAAGCTCTGGCATGTAAAGAGTCGGGTGAAGAGAAAGTTATTCTGACCGCTCTGTGTGGTCACGGTCATCTCGATTTGGCGTCTTACGATAAGTATATGTCGGGTGATATGGTTGATCTGGATTTGCCAGACGAAGTTATCGCAGCGGCCATGCAAAATGTTCCGGTGATCGAATAAAGCATTCAATAAATAAAAGAAAAAACGTACTTATTAAAAACATCTACAACAAAAAAAAACAGGTGGAGAGTCTATGAAACGCACATCACTACGCCCGCTTTATGCAGGTTTATTACTGACCGGTGGTTTTTTTGTCTTGCCAATGCAAAGCCTGGCAGTCGAGGGGGGAAGTACCGCAGCGAAAATGATGGAAGAGGTGGTAGTTACAGCGCGACTGCGCGAAGAAGGCTTGCAGGACGCGCCGTTAGCGGTTTCGGCATTCACCGGTGAAACGCTGGACTATCGCGGTGTTAATCGTCTGGATGATATTGCCCGTTTTGTGCCCGGCCTGACGCTGGAAAATAACGCCAGTTTCGGCGGCTCATCAAACTCGGCAGCTATCTACCTGCGTGGCATCGGGCAAAAAGAGTTTTTGCCAACCACTGAGCCTGGTGTTGGTTTATATGTCGATGGTGTCTATGTGGCGCGATCAGTCGGCGCTATTTTGGATGTGGTCGATGTTGAGCGATTAGAGGTTTTGCGCGGGCCGCAGGGTACGCTATTTGGTCGCAACACTATTGGCGGCGCCATTTCTATTGCGACCTTAAAAGCACAACCCGGTGGTGAGGCCGGTGGTAGTCTTTCTATCTCTGCGGGCACAGATGACTTACGCCGTTTTAAAACTACTGTCCATATGCCGATAAACGATACTGTCGCTACCCGTTTGTCGTTGGCATCGCTGAGCCAGGACGGTTATGTTGAACGCACCGATGGAATCGATCTCGGTGATGATGACACGCTCACAGGACGCTTGTCGTTTGCCTGGGAGCCCAGCGATCAATTCTCGGCAGATGTGGCTATTGATATGACCCGTGATCGCGAAAATGGCCCTGCGATGCAATTGCTAGGTATCGATTACACTGATCTAAGCCAGCTTGCCGGTGTGGTACTTGCGCCGCCACCGCCATTGGCATTTATTCATAACGTTGGTGCCGGTGGCGGGGCGCCTTGTGTGGCTACCGATGCAATGGGTAATGGCGTGACCGCTAACCCTGCGGTGGCCGGTTGTTTTGATGACCGTTATATCGGTGCCGATGGCCAGAACGCAGGTACCGCTCCCAGTTTTTCTGAAACCGATATCCTGGGTATCTCTGCTACTTTAAATTACGCCTTTAACGAAGATCTGGCGCTTAAATCGATCACCGCGTTTCGTGACTTAGATGCCAAGTTCGCTCGCGATGGCGACCACTCACCCAACCGTATCTCACAGTTTTTTGATGACCTGGAACAATCGCAATTTAGTCAGGAGCTTCAATTGCTTGGCGATTACGATGCAATGAACTGGGTAATGGGTTTGTACTATTTTGAAGAAGACGGTGACAATGAAAATATTCTTGATTTCACTGTTTCTAACTTTCGTTCGGGTGGTGAGTTCGATAATAAAGCCTGGGCTGCATTTGCACAGGTCACCTTTGACCTAACCGAGGCTTTGCATTTAACACTGGGTGGGCGCTACACGGATGAAGAAAAATCTTTCTTACCAGACCAGATAATCTTTACCAACTACTTTGCCGGTACGGGTAATCCCAATTTGGATGTGCCTTTTTTGCAGGCCGGGCAGCGCATTTTGCCCTTTGTTGAAAAACAAATTGATATCGATGAGTTTACGCCTATGGCAAACCTGGCGCTGGATTTATCCGATACGGCCATGGTTTATTTTAGCTACTCAGAAGGTTTTAAATCAGGCGGCTTTACCCAACGAGTATTTCCACCCGTGGTAGCGGGCTTTACGGCACCGCCCGGTACGCCCGATCTCGATTTGATTCCTACCTTTGAGCCGGAGTTTGTTGAAGTGCTTGAGCTGGGCGCGAAGTTCAGCTTTTTTGAAGAACGCCTGAAAGTGAATGCGGCTATCTTCCAAACCGATTACGAAGATTTGCAGGTACAGGTGTTTAACAGTGTTGCGCCAGTGACTGAAAATATTGGTGAGGCAACTATCGAAGGTTTTGAGCTTGAGCTTATGGCAGCACCGGGCGCAGGCTGGTTTATTGAGGCCAGCTTGGCCTTACTGGATGCAGGCTATGACAGCATTGATACCGCTAATACGCTGATTGGCCAGAACTTTGAGTTTGAGCGTGTGCCTGAGACTGCGGCCAGCCTGGGTATCGCCAAAGATTTTCAACTGGGCGATGCGGGCAGTGTGATGCTGCGTGCTGACTGGAGTTATCGCTCAGAGACCTATAACGACGCATTTAATACCGAACTGTTAAAAACCGACTCTTATGATTTGCTTGATGCCAGTATCCGCTGGAGCAGCCCGAGTGAAGATCTGACGGTAACATTGTATGGACGCAACCTGGGTGATGAAGAGTACCTGGTCACCGGTGTCTACGGTACTGCATTCCAGGTATTTGAAGGGGTGTTAGATCGTGGTCGACAATGGCAGCTTGAGCTTCGCACCCGTTTCTAAATTCAGGTGTCGATCTAGCACAGTAAAAACGGTTATTGCTGCGATTTTTTTTTGCATGGCATCAACTTTCATGGATGCCTGAAAAAGAATGTCAAAGGTAATAACCGTTTTTAATTTTTACCGCTATTGGTTAAATGCGTGCAATTCGATAGATAAACATAATAAGTCAGGACAAAATTATGGCTAGAGTTCAAATCGTCAACCCCGACAATATGGATGACCCCGAAGTACAGGGTATTTTTGCCTGGGTAACTGAAATGGAAGGCAGCGTGCCGAACCATTTTTATGTCGAGATGAACTTCCCCGAATTTTTTAAGGCTAAGCTAGGCGCGACCAAAGTGTTATGGGAGGCGGGGGAGCTCACTATGGAAGAGATCCAACATATCGGTATTTTTGTCTCGCAGGATAACGGTTGTCAATATTGTACGGCCGCGTTTTGCACCATTCTTAATCATGGACTGGGTACTGCTCAGGAATATATTGCCAGTTTACTGGTCGATGGTATTTCAAGCGTCGAGAGTGATCGATTGGCCGTGCTGCTTGAATATGCGTTGCAAGTGAACAGTGACGCCGCAGGCGTGAGCGATAAGCAAATCGAGCAATTGCGAGTTGCTGGTTTGAGCGACAAGGGTCTGGTTCAGCTTACCCATGTAGTTAGCGACTTTGCTTCGTATAATACGCTTAATCTTGCGCTGCAAACCGACTACGACTACCGGGACTTTTGGCGCAGTCTTTCTCCCCAGCGCTAGCGCTGGCTTAAATACAGCTCTAGATGTTAAAACTCCTGCGGTGCTTTCAGGTCTACGGTAAATAAACTCACGCCGGCAATTGTTGGTTATATGTCCATTTATTATTCTGTAGAGTCGCCAGACAGGTTTTCGACTAGAAGGTCGCTAAGTGCGTTGAATGCTCTGTTATCTGTATACACCATTCGATATACTCCTGCCCTCACTACGCTTAGAATTGTAATGAACACTAATAAAATCAACATCTAAGCAGATATTCTTGTCCTGATGATTTGCCCTTTTGATTGGAGCTACATAATGAGAGCCTTTTTGATTTCCGGCCTGGTCGCCGCATTGTCGTTACCTGCCCATGCAGACGATGCCATTTTTGCTGAAATCGTATTGGGCGTCACCACCATTGGCGATTTTAGCAGTGAAGGTACGGTAGGCGTGCGAGGTGGTTACCAGTTTACTCGCAATCTGTCCTTAGAAGCGGCGTATAACATCTATGCCAAGGCATTCGATGATAAAACCGGAATTGGTGGTATTCCTATTGAGAGCAACCTCGAGGCCGACAGCATTGATGTTGGTGTAAAGCTGCTGTTGCCATTGAATGACAGTTTCTCGTTCATTGGCCGACTGGGTTATTCGTTTTTAAATTATGATGCGCTGGTAACTGATTTATCAATCGGCTCGGCGATCACCGAAGAGGAGCAGTTCGATGGCAAGGGCACTACCAATGATATTTATTTTGGTATGGGCTTTGAGTATCTGCTCGATGAGAATATGTACCTAAGTCTCGACTACGCCCGTTTAAAGCTTGAAACCGGCATAGTTGGGCCAGCGCCAGCGGTTGCTGAATCGGTTCAGCGTTTTAGCCTTTCTATTGGTACGCGTTTTTAGATAAAGCTGCTTCTAAGTAGCAGTAAAAAGCGCAGCGAAAGCTGCGTTTTTTTTTGGTTTTATTCTTTATAGAGGGTGGTTATCTAATCTATTCATCAAGGGGTGGATGTGGTTAATGAGTTAAGTAACTGGCTTTTGTTTTCGGTGTACTTGTGCTGCAACGGCTAAGCTAGGCCTTTGCAGTTGCAGTGATAAACCGTTTTTTTTGTTATCTCTAGGCTGCCCTCTACCGAATATCTATCGAAGTCAATGTTTTCAAAGCCTGTGGCATCAACACTTGAGCTCAGGTAACCCGTTGGTACAAAATTAACGTCAGATGCTTCCGCCAGTCACTGTGGTGGTGGCAGGGCAGTGGAAACTCGCATCGCTTGAACAGTTTTAATCGATGCTTTTTTTACGGTGCCTTCGTTGGGGCCCTCGGAAATTGTAGGAAATCGGTTTTGCGATCGCTATTTGCACTTCTGCCGGAAGTCCAGGCCATATAAAGCAAATTCGAAAGCTGAGTATTACCGCGCGTTCTGATTAACTATTTACCATCCTGGCTGACCAATAGCTAAAAATTAACCAGTGGTACACTCGTATTAGCGGTTGGTATTCGTTTGATCATGGTTAAGCGGGGCGGGACAGTGTGCTAAAGGGTCCGCATCATTGAGATAGCCGGAACCGGCATATCAAGCACAAAATGGGTGATTTAAAATGCGCAGTCACATTAGTCTCTCAAATGCTTATTTTCTTGCAAACAGGCAGTTCTGTCACGTCACTTGGATGATAAAAGCGACTGTGAATAGCTCAATCTTACCTCGTTATGGCGATTAATTAATGTACGTCAAGCTGCTATTTTTCATTAGTGCCAGAGTGGCGGCAAAGACTGTACATCCAATTGAAAACGATAGACGTAGATGAATAAGGGTGGCGTGACTTAATGCTGCATAGCATAACAGTGGCGTTGATTTTTTCGACGGGAGGTGACCGTTGAATCCGCCGCGTTTTTTGATGTTTTAGCGACTAGCAAAGTAATCGTAAAGTCAGTTACTGTGCCAGTATGCGTAGAAACCGACTTTAACGATAAGTTATAATAGGTTGTTATGAATAATAGAGTTGATATACCGGTTAAGCCTGCGATTTCAGTTACCAATGCTGAGAAACTGTTAACCCGTTTTCTTCAGGAGGTTACACAGAATCGATACGGTCAGGCACATTTAGTGCACACTTATGCGGATATGATAGCGACAGCTTCGGCCCAGCGGCCAGTGGTGTTTAATATTGGCCAAAATCATTCTGGGGAAAACAGTAACGAGGAGTGGCGGACACGTTCGTGACAGCCACAATGGTTAGTGTCATTTGTAATACAGTAAAACCGCAAGCGGTATTGTTGTGCGCTCAATCATAAACTGAATCAGTCCGGCCTTTCAGTGGTCTATTGGCGTATCAGTAGGGCCGTGATTGATAGGGCAAGTTACTTTTTCACGCGTTACTATAAACGGTTTTTTTCTCGTCTTGATAGTTTAGAGCGGCTTGGATTTTGGCGTTGATTTACGCGTCGGTGTTCGCATCAGTTTTCGCATCAGTTTTCGCATTAGTTCGCGCAGACAAGGCTTAACTAAACAAGCCACCAAAACCTACGACTAACACACCCAGCCCAAAGGTCCATATGCTGCATGCAATAAGGTCGTAACGACTGTACTTAGCTACTGGCATGCCACTCACGCCATTAAGTAATGGCACAATACTGCGCACTGCTGGAACAAGGCGGCCGACAATAATGGAAAGCTCGCCGTGTTTTAACAGCAACGCTTCGGCCTTAGCCAAATTGTTTTGATATTTATGCGTGAAACGTGAGTGATGAAATCGCGGACCCAGTCTGCGACCCAAAAAATAACCGATGTGATCTGCCGTGGTTGCACCGAAAAAGGCCAAGGGAAGTATTTGCCATAGCGTGGCGATATCCTGGGTATAAATTAACGTACAAATACTTAATAGAATGGCCCCCGAAACAAAAAGGCCTATGCCGACAGTGGCTTCCAGAAAGGCGACAGCGGGAATAATAAGTAACGCATAGTCGCGATAAGACTCAAGCCATTCAAGAAAAATATTGCTTATCATCTATAAACTTTCGCATGTTTACTGTGCGTCTTTAAAGCCGTTTTGAGTAATTACATCTAGTAAGGGATATTGTTTAGCTTATTTACTACTGTATTACTTGTCGATCATAACGGTTTTTTCGCTTTATGGCGATGATATTTTTTTTAATCGATACCGCTTTTATCAAAGCCTAATTGAGATTGTTTAGTTAAGACAGTTTTTTTAATCAGCTCAGTAGAGAAAGGTATAGATAATATTGATGATTGCTATTTGGATAGCGATTATCCGTATCACGTCTGTATGGTTACGATTTGCAATGATGTGGCTCGATATGTATTAAAATATCCGACACAGCAAATCTATTGGCAATTAATGACTCTACGTTGTTTGCAATTTCATGAGAATCATTGGCCGTGATATTAGGGTCGACTGAAATAATCAAATCAACCGATTTATCATTAGCTATCCAGCGTGACCGAACTCGATAAACCTGAATAACACCTTCTACGTCTTGAGCAGCACTGGCGAGCAGTTCCGGATCTAAAGAAAAACCATCCAGAAGCATCGGAAAAGCCCGTTTATATAGACCATATGCCAGCCATAAAATAAGCGTCTACACGGCTAAAGCACAAATACGATCTAGCCAAAAATAACCCATTGCGGATAACTGCCAGCCGACGATAACAACGATCGTTGTTAATACATCCGCAAAGGTATGGCTGGCATCCGCTTGAAGAATATGAGACTGTAATCGCTTTGCCCGTATGCGTTGACAGGCGGCTAGCGATATATTAATTGCAAGCACGGCTAGCAGAGCCACTGGGCTCCAACCAGCTCTTACTGAGACTTCTGGACGATCTTTGTGGTTATGAGGTCCGAGTAGATGACTGGTTTGATGTCGATAAGCTGCTGTAGACGCAACCGAGTTCTCCCTACCAAGGTAAATGCCTTATGTAGATCCGAGAGCGTTTTGCAGCGTTAAGTGACGACAACCAACGCGTAACACGGGAAATTCTCGATCGCTGTGGTTTACTACCATTGATTGACGAAAAGCTATCGTTGACGAAAATTCGTGGTGGTGCGTCGTCGATAGGAGAAGCGCGTGTATGAGTTGAGCGCATTATTTTGTAAGCAGGAACGGGAGGGTAGCTATGCTGTCTTTTAGTATTTGGTTGACGGCGGTTTTGTTGTACGGGATTTTTTGGCGCTGGTATCACAATTTCCGAGGTCCTCTTACTGCCGATGAAATTGAACACTACCTGGATGCTTTTGCTAAGCAGAAAAATGGCCTTGCCGATACCAGTCAACTGCGCGAATTTCTTGAGGCTGATAAGGGAGAAGAGTTTGTGATGCTCAACCTTGTCGAATTGTATAGCGAGAAAGTTATCCATCCCGAGACACAGCAACCGGTGAGTGCTGTGTCATTGATACGAGCCTACCTAACAGGGTTTATGCCGTCATTGATGGCACGGGCGGGTCATCCGGTTTACAGTGGGCGAAAAGTAGGGCGGTATATTGATAGCAAGAATCTAGGCGAAGAAATGGACTGGACTATGGTAGGATCAATGCGCTACCGCTCTCGTCGTGATCTGGTTGACTTGGCTTTGGATCCGCGCTTTTTAGATACTCACGCTTGCAAGTTTCTTGGTATGGCCGCCACCTATTCATTTCCAACTCACACTATGGTTGGTTTATATTTAGGGCCGAGTATATGGGTGGCGATGGTATTGGCGCTGCTGGCCGCATCGAGTCATTTGCTACTGCTGCTTATTGGCGCATGATCTATCTAACCGCAAAGTATCACGAAGAGGGGTCGCTTTAGCTATTGGAAGTACCGCAAATTAGAAGTTGATTTTTTGAACGAATACATTGAGAGAGAATAGCAAGTGAATATTGAGTTACTAAATGATCGGGATGTAAATTTTTTATTGTATGAGTTTCTTGATAGTGAGGCACTTTTGCAGCGACCTGCCTATCGAGAGCACAGCCGTGAAATATTTAATGCGGTATTGGATACAGCTAAGTCAATTGCTGAAGATAAATTTGCCAATCACAATCAAAAAGGCGATGCTAATGAGCCTCAGTTCGATGGCAAGACGGTCACGCTGATTCCCGAAACCAAAGCCGCATGGGATGCCTGGGCCGAAGCGGGTTTCCTGGCCGCGCATTATCCGGTTGACGAAGAGGGCATGCAATTGCCCGAGACCTTGTTACGAATTGCGATGGCCTATCCTACTGCGGCCAACATCAGCACCTCAAGTTATGGTTTTTTAACCATTGGCGCGGCGAATCTTATTAGCACTTTTGCAACGCCTGAGCATCAGGCGAAGTTTTTGCCGGGCATGAAAACCGGCCGTTTCTCTGGCACCATGGCGTTGACCGAGCCCAACCAAGGCTCGGCTTTAGCCGATATTAGTACGCGCGCTGTTGAACAAGCCGACGGCAGCTACAAGCTGCGTGGGCAAAAAATGTATATCTCTGGTGGGGATCATGAACTCACCGAAAATATCGTGCACATGGTACTGGCAAAAATCGACGGTGCACCCGCCGGCGTTAAAGGGATTAGTTTATTTATCTGCCCCAAATATTTAGTGAATGACGATGGCAGCCTCGGCGAGCGCAACGATGTGCAGTTAGCGGGCTTACTACACAAAATGGGCAATCGCAATACCACATCGACGGTATTAAATTTTGGCGAGCAGGGTGGTGCAACGGCCTATTTGGTTGGCAAACCGCACCATGGACTGCTGTGTATGTTTCAGATGATGAATGAGGCGCGTATAGGCGTTGGTTCGGGCGCCGCGATTATTGCCTATCAGGGATACAACTACTCGCTTAATTACGCACGCGAAAGGCCACAAGGTCGGCCGGTGTCGAACAAAGATCCAGAGTCGAAGCAAGTACCGATTATTCAGCACGCCGATGTGCGCCGTATGCTATTAACGCAAAAAGCCTATGCAGAAGGTGCAATGGCGCTGTGCATGTATGGAAGTTCTTTGTTTGAGGATAGTCGCAGTGCTGGCACGCCTGATGAGCAAGAAGCGGCCCATGAGCTTTTGGAACTACTGATACCGGTAATCAAATCATGGCCATCAAAATATGGCCCCGAGGCAAACAGTTTAGCTATTCAAGTGCTTGGCGGCTCAGGCTATATCCGAGAATATCCGGTCGAGCAATACTATCGAGACAATCGACTGAATCCTATCCACGAAGGGACAGAGGGGATTCACGGCATCGATCTGTTAGGGCGTAAAGTTTTGCAAAAAAACGGTATGGGTTTTGCCTTGCTGTTGGAAAAGCTAGACGAGACAGTGGCGCAGGCACAATCGATATCGTCATTGGCCGGTCTCGCTAACGGCCTGAAGCGTGGTCGGGATACCTTGTCAAAAGTTACGCAAAGTTTGCTAAGCCAACTGGGTGAAAATATTGATTTGGCATTAGCCAACGCCACCATCTATCTCGATTTGCTCGGTCGGGTGGTCGTGAGCTGGATTTGGTTGCGGCAGGCACTGGCGTCGGCTGCGGGACTCGACAACTCCGATTGCTCAGAGCAGGATATCCATTTTTATTGCGGTAAAATTCAGGCGGCGCGTTACTATATTGAATGGGAATTGCCACAGACAGAGCAGCAGGCGAAGATATTGATCGATGGTAGTGACATTTGTTACGCAATGCAGGATGAGTGGTTTTGAGAATCGACCTTCGGTAGACACGTTAAAATAAATGATTAGCATTAGGTAATTGAATTAATTACTCAGAACATACCAATGAATACGCCGCAATATTTAAAATACGCGTCGATGTCTAGCGCTAAAGCGGGCCGAATGGGTAACCAAGTGACGCTGAAATATGTAGAGATAGCCGGCCAGCTGGGTTACGGTGAGGCGAGTTTATTAGAGAAATTTGCCCGCGATTCAAAGAGCATTGATATCTATGAAGATAACCAGAAAATTCAGCAATTGATCGGAGTGCGCCAAGTCTTAGGTAAAAGCTCTAGCGTTTTGAAATAGCCTAGACTATCTCGCGGCATTGGTGCCTATCGGGGCATTGACAGTGCCGCTGCGAGTTAAGCTAAATTCACGAGAATTTGCCATGAAAGGTATGATGTGAGTGGCTTGTAGACCTCTAATGTGAGAGCGGCAGGCCTGCATGTTAGTGTGATGTGTGGACTTAACCCGGGCTTTAAAGTACCAGCGGGCAATTATCGGGTATATCTACCGTTTATATCTAGTATAAGCTACGGCAACTATAGTGTGTCAGCGAGAGTAGAAAAAGATAATGACTGAAAAAAACCATGCTATTGATGAGAAGAGTCTGGCGAGTTACTTAGAGAGACATATCGCGGGTTTTACTGGCCCTGTAAGGGCAGAGAAGTTTTCTGACGGTCAATCGAATCCGACCTTTTTATTGACCGCGAAAAGTGGTCGCTATGTATTGCGACGTAAGCCATCAGGGACTTTACTGCCCTCAGCGCATGCGGTTGATCGAGAGTATCGGGTATTAGAGGCGCTGGCCGATACTGATGTGCCGGTTGCGCAGGCATTTCATCTATGCGAAGACGACGCCGTTATTGGCAGCATGTTTTACGTGATGAGTTTTGAGCAAGGTAAAGTCTATTGGGATCCTTCACTGCCGGAGTTTAGCAAAGCCGATCGTGGGGTCATTTACGATGAGATTATTCGTGTGATGGCGGCGCTGCATGACGTTGATATTAATGCTGTTGGATTGGATGACTACGGAAAACCGGGGAATTACTTTGAGCGCCAAATTAATCGTTGGAGCAAGCAGTATCGGGCGTCAGAAACAGAAGTGATTCCGGCAATGGACAAATTAATTGACTGGTTGAATGCCAATTTGCCTGAGGATAATGCCGGTGCCTGTTTAATTCACGGTGACTACAGACTCGACAACTTGATGTTGCATGAGAGCGATAGACGAATTATTGCGGTATTGGACTGGGAGCTATCAACGCTAGGCAACCCGCTCGCCGATTTGGCGTACTTTTGTATGGGTTTGCGATTGCCGAAAACGGCCCATAGCAATGGCTTGGCGGGTATGGACAGGCAAGCGTTGGGTATTCCCAGCGAAGAAATGATTGTTGCTCGATATTGCGAGCTTCGCGGTGTCGAGAAAATAGACCACTGGGATTTTTATCTCGTCTTTAGTTATTTTCGCTTAGCCGCAATTGCGCAGGGTGTTTATAAGCGGGCACTGGGTGGAAACGCATCTAATGAGAACGCAGCGCAGCTCGGTAAAATGGTGCAGGCGCTAGCCGCTATGGCGATTGATCTGGTTGATGAATAGCGGCCGTTGACGATTAATCCATACTAATTAAGGAAACTTTAAAGACGGCCGTTTAAGATTTTGGTTCTCCGAGAATCTAAAGTAGATTCAATTAAAGAGCGTTCAATTTAAGCACGGCGGAATAAAGTCATTCAACATAAGGATCAACTGATTGTGAGTACAGATTTATTTGATTTAACCGGAAAGATAGCACTAGTGACCGGCGCAAGCCGAGGCATTGGTGAATCGATAGCGGCTTTGCTGGCAGAGCAAGGCGCGCATGTGATTGTTTCCAGCCGAAAGATTGACGGCTGCCAAGTGGTGGCGGATGCGATTAACAATGCCGGGGGCAGTGCAGAGGCCTTCGCCTGCCATGTCGGTAATATGGATGATATCGACAATATTTTTAAGCACATCCAAGCAAAGCACGGCAAACTCGATATTCTTGTCAACAACGCAGCGGCTAACCCTTACTTCGGTGATATTCTCGATACCGATTTGGCGGCCTACACGAAAACCGTTGATGTAAATATACGTGGCTATTTTTTTATGTCAGTGAAAGGTGGGCGAATGATGCGCGACAATGGCGGTGGTGCCATTGTTAACACCGCGTCGGTGAACGCCCTGCAGCCGGGCGTCCTGCAAGGCATTTACTCTATTACCAAGGCGGCGGTAGTCAATATGACCAAAGCATTTGCGAAAGAGTGTGGAGTGCATGGTATCCGTGTCAATGCCTTGTTGCCCGGGATCACAAAAACTAAGTTTGCCGGTGCTTTATTTGACAATGAAGATATTTACGAACAGGCGATGAGCAAGGTGCCGATGCAGCGCCACGCCGAGCCTAGTGAAATGGCGGGCACGGTGTTATACCTGGTATCGGATGCAGCTAGCTATACCACCGGTGAGTGCATTGTTGTCGATGGCGGTATCACCATTTAGCCTGCAACAGCTTTTGGATCGCAACGTTATTTCGCTTGTAATACGTTTAAGAGTGTAAAGAAAAGAGAAGCCACTTATGTCAGAATTATTCAATCTTCAGCTCTCCGAAAAGATGGAGCCGGTACTTGAACAGGTAAAGCATTTTATTGCCACGGAAATTAATCCTGTTGAAAAAGAATTCCACGATTCAGCGAATAAAGATGATATCTGGACGCTTAGCGATCGTCAGAGCGAGATTATTGAAAGCTTAAAATCCAGCGCGCGCGAGCAGGGCTTGTGGAATTTCTTTTTGCCCGACTGGAACGGTGAGGGCGTAAGTAATTTAGATTATGCCTATCTGGCACAGGAAATGGGTAAAAGCCATATCGCGCCCGAGGTGTTTAATTGCGCTGCGCCAGATACGGGTAATATGGAAGTGCTGGCAAAATATGGTACGCCCGAACAACAGCAGCAGTGGCTAACACCGTTACTTGCTGGCGAAATTCGTTCGGCTTATGCAATGACAGAGCCGGATGTCGCCTCGTCGGATGCAAAAAATATCGCCACGTCTGCCGTACTCGAAAACGGTGAGTGGGTAATTAATGGTGAGAAGTATTATATTTCTGGCGCTGGCGATAGCCGTTGCGCCATTATGATTGTCATGGTGAGAACCGATCCCAACCCAGATGCCCCTATGCATTCTCGTCAGAGTCAAATTCTTGTTCCCATGGAGAATCCCGGTGTTGAAATCGTCGGTCCGATGAATGTGTTTGGCGATCCGGATGCACCACACGGCCATATGCATTTACGCTTTAACAATTGTCGTGTGCCAGAAAGCAATATTTTACTGGGCGCAGGTCGAGGGTTTGAAATTTCACAAGGTCGTTTGGGGCCAGGTCGCATTCACCACTGTATGCGCGCGCTGGGTCAGGCCGAAGTGGCTTTAGAGATGATGATTAAGCGCGGGCTGTCTCGCGAAGCCTTTGGCAAGCCGTTGGTCAAGTTGGGTGGTAACTTTGACCTTGTCGCGCAAGGTCGTATTGAAATAGACAGTTGTCGGTTGATGGTGTTGCAAGCGGCTAAAGCGATGGATGTGTTAGGTAACAAGGAGGCGCGTGTTTATATCTCGGCGATTAAAGCCTTAGTGCCCAAAGTTACCGGTGAAATTATTGATCGCGCCATCCAAATGCACGGCGGTGCTGGTGTTTCACAATGGACGCCATTGGCAACTATGTTTACCCACAATCGTACTTTACGATTGGCTGATGGACCTGACGAAGTGCACCGTATGGTGGTCGCGCGCGCAGAAATTATGAAGCACAGCTAGCCGATATCACTGCGGTGTTAGTGTGTATAGAGATAGGAAAGTATTATGGCACTTAAAGTCGTCCCCAAAGAGAAGATTTTTGAACAAGTTGGCACCAAGTTTGAACCGGGCCCATGGATTGCTCTTGAGCAGGAGCGTATCAATCAGTTTGCCGATTGTACTGAGGATCATCAGTTTATTCATATCGATGAAGAAAAGGCTGCACAGTCACCCTTTGGCGGCACGATAGCGCATGGTTTTTTAACGTTGTCGATGTTGGTAAAAATGTGTGAGCAGTCAGCTGTGTTTCCCGAGAATATGTTGATGGGCGTGAACTATGGTTTTGAGAAAATCCGTTTTTTGGCGCCAGTGAGAGCGGGTAAGCGGGTTAGGGCGCATATAACAATTTCTGATGTGGTCGCTAAAGATGAAAACCGTTTTTTAATTACGCAGGATGTATCGGTTGAAATTGAGGGAGAGGAAACGCCTGCGCTGGTCGCGCAATGGCTGAGTATGGTGGTGGTCGGGTAGCTTGCCCTCGAGCGCGTTGATGCAAGCGATTTTTACCGAATGATCGATATGCGCATCGCGCGCTTTTTGATTTTTGTCAAAAAAGTTTAGATCGGAAACCGTTTTTTATTACCAGCGATTCAGTTTTGGCAATCAAGGCTCGCTGCGCCTGTTCGAAATCTTCGCGATTTGAAAATGGCTGCTGCTCTAACTCCTGGCGATTTATTTTGGCGGTGTAAGCCGATGGGGCGCACGGCATGCTGCATCGGCGATTATACGTTAGTGCTGAGGCGATACCCGATTTACGCAATCTACCCATGCCGTTTTACAACAATTTTGATGCCATTGTGCGTGGTGGAATGATGCTTAATGCAGGCATGCCCAGCTTTGAAAACAAACTCAATGAGACTGAGGTCGATGCTATTTATGCTCGTATATTGGCCGAGGCTCATGCCTTGCGACACGAAGCAGAACCCTCATTCTTTGACGAACTTATCGATTTTATTTGCGACATCTTTGCCAGTGTTATTGTTTGGTTTATGAGTTAACTGTGATAATGAAAACGTAATTTAATAATGATAACAGCCGTCATTATGCGATCAACTTATTGTCGCCGCTTATTAAAGACAGCAACTTAAAATTTATGCCCTACCTTTTTTAATCAAATGCGGGGCTCCAAATAATATTGTTACGAAAATTATTTCTTTGATAGAGGCGTTATGAGCGATCAGCTGCAGTCTTATCAACAATCGCCCAAACTCACTGGCGCTGTATTACTTTGATAAAGACTCTGCAAAGCAGGGCAGGGCGCTCGACCAGACACTCTCCGGCGGTGTAACGCTCAACGACGTCGTAATGCACGTCGGCTGTCACGACAATATTCCGTTTGTTTCCGTTGAGTTAAGATTTACGTCTAGCCATCAGTAGCCCAATTAGCCCGGATACAAAGAGATAGATACCTGCTGGTAGTGGGACTGGTGAGTACGTTACTAAAGCATTCATACCTGCAGCAGGTACTTCATTTATAACTGCTCCAGTATTGATATCGTAAGTAATTATCTGGCCATAATAGCCACTAAACCCTGTCAACGTTAAGTCGGGACCGATGTGCCAAGATTCGGGTCGTTTTTGTAATGATGTTGCTAAAACTTCTTGGCCAGTATTTATATCGTAACCAAATATCGTGTTGTGAGAGCCGCTATAGCCATAGATAACATCATTATAAACCTGAAGTTTCTCACCATCTAAAGAAGCGCTTATCTGATGTGTTAGACCACCAGCATCGGTATCATAAACTCTGATACCACCATAATAACCACTGTAACCGAAAGCTGCCCCATTGCCGTCGGTTACTAAAGCATTCATACCTGCAGCAGATATTTCATTTATAACTGCTCCA
>CBFHXO010000015.1:0-35401 GCA_965659815.1 Pseudomonadales bacterium | reverse complement strand
AAGGCGACCCGAAGGGTGA
This sequence comes from Pseudomonadales bacterium, assembly GCA_965659815.1. Lineage (GTDB taxonomy): Bacteria > Pseudomonadota > Gammaproteobacteria > Pseudomonadales > UBA7434 > UBA7434. The sequence goes on along the minus strand of CBFHXO010000015.1, from coordinate 35,382 downwards.
GCGAAGCGAATCAAGTAACTGGCCTTCAGGACAAAAACACTCTTTAAATTCACCAATACACTAAGAAAAGAACTACCAATTAGCCTACAAGACAAAAACACGGCCGTGGTAAAAGATAAACTAAGAACAAAGCTCCCCACCTACCACACAAAAAAAACAGGAGTTGGCCGATAAGCCGGGTTCTGTCAAGGACAATCATTCATCTGGAACCTGTGTCACCACAGTCCTCAAGCAACCTACCCGAATCCAACGCGGGCCACGCCAATGGATTCCTATTTGGTCTTGCTCCGAGTGGGGTTTACCCTGCCACGAACTGTTACCAGCCGCGCGGTGCGCTCTTACCGCACCCTTTCACCCTTACCGGTCTGCCAAAACAGACTTAGGCGGTCTACTCTCTGCTGCACTAGCCGTCGGCTCACGCCGCCCAGGCGTTACCTGGCACTCTGCCCTATGGAGCCCGGACTTTCCTCGAATAGCAGCTTACACCACCACCCGCGATTGCCTGGCCAACTCCAGCACAAAGCTTAACAGCCCAACAACAGTCAAGCTAGTAGTAAAACACCCGCCCATGATGAAAAAAGTGCCTGTCATTGTCACGCGGCTGGGCCTGGGTTTTCGGCCCACCAATCGCCGTCCAGCCAATGGCTACCAACACCCCATCCTCAAAGACATAGGGCGTAAACTCATCATCGGTAACCAGGCCATCCGAAAACGAGCGCGAACGGTAAAAATAAATCTCTACCAACTTGTCGTCCTCAACATATTGCTCATGCGGCTTTTTGTATCGCGGCGCTAAACTGGCCTGAGTCGGCTCTAACTTACCCAATACCTCAGCCTTACTTTGCCCTAAAGTCACTTCACCCAAACGAGCTTCATAGGCATCAATGGCATAACTAATTGATTGCGTATTGCTACAGGCCGATAATACGAGCACCGCCAATAGCACAGCAAATTTTGCCGCCCCCGCAGTGAGTAATACCCCCTCTCGCGCCGATCCAATAATACTTAATAGATTCATCACTCCACTCCACGCTCGACATTCAAACCCAATTGTCTATGATAAGCTTACCATCGCGCTAATCATTTTCTGATAATGCAATTGCACGCTGATAGAGAAAATTCTTTTTTAACCCGGTCAGTTTAACCGCCAACATTGCCGCCTGCCGGGCAGGCAAATCTTCGAGTAAGATCTTTAACACCCGATCGGCCTCTCGACTTTGCGCTTCATCGTCCTGCGGCGCCTGCTCAGCACCAGCAACCACTATGACCATTTCACCCCGCTGCTGGTTCCGGTCGGCCGCTACTTGCTGCTGTAACTGCCCTAACGGTGCATCAGTAATGGTTTCGTAACGCTTGGTGAGCTCTCGCGCCAATACCGCTGGCCGCTGTTCGCCAAATACCGCTGCCATTGCCGACAGCGTGGCAACAATACGATGCGGCGCCTCATAAAACACTAAGGTTTGCGCTGCCTCGCGTAGCTGCTCCAGCCGCTTGTGCCGCGCCTCGGCCTTGGCCGGTAAAAAACCCTCAAAACTAAAGCGGTCGGTGGGTAAACCCGATGCGGATAGAGCACCCACCAGCGCACAGGGACCAGGCACCGGCGCGACCGCAAAACCCGCCTCTCGCACCGCTTTGACTATTCGATAACCAGGGTCAGAAATCAAGGGCGTGCCAGCATCACTGATTAACGCAATACATTGGCCCTCAGCCAGACGCTCAAGTACCGCCGCACTGGCACTGGCTTCATTATGGTCGTGACAAGCAATCATGGGGGTATCAATGGCAAAATGATTGGCTAATGTACTACTGTGACGGGTGTCCTCTGCAGCAATCAAATCAACGGCTTGCAATACCTGAATGGCCCGAGAACTGATATCATTGCGGTTGCCAATGGGCGTGGCAACCACGTATAAGGTCGATGGCGGCCAATACTGCGCAACAGGCTTGATACCGGTATCTGCCGTATTATCAGAAGAACGATTCAAATTCAGAAACCTAACGTTAGGTGAACCTGCAAAATCACACGGAATCTATTGTACCTAAAATGACCCCAAGATGTGCTCGCCAAAAAAGGCCAAGACACCGCTACCGGTTAGCATTGCTGTCACTTATGTCATTGGCAATAATACTTGGCGGCTGTAGCAGCCAACCTGGCACCGATAAGGTCGATTTGGACTCAGCACTCGAAGCGAGTCAATCCGAGACCTTACCCGCGCTGGATAGCATCCTGACCGAAATCCCCTATCAAAGCCTGCGCAAACAACCGGCGCTGGCGCTCCAAGCCTTGCAAGCCGCCGTTATCGAATCGCGCTGGGAAGCCGCCGCCAGGCTAATGACAATTATCGACCCGGCGCAATACGTGGTAGACGACCTGGCCCGCTATAGCATTGCCGCTACCCAATACTGGCGCCACAATCGCCAGTACCTTAGCGCACAACGCTGGCTCGACAGCCCTCGCCTGCAAAACGATTTACCGCTAATGAAAGCGCAGGACCAAGTGCTGATTAGCTTAATGCGTGCAGATATCCTGTACCAACTCGGCAATTACTACGCCAGTGCCCAAGAACGCATGTTTATTGAGGGCCTGTTAAACCAACCCGATTTAATAGCCAACAATGCCACTGCGCTGTGGAATACCTTACTTAAAATGCCCATGAATGAACTTAAGCTACAGCACCGTCGCGCTGTGGGTGAATCGGCCAAAGCCTGGCTTGAGCTGGCGATAATTCAACATACCAATCAAATCGATATTAGCAAGCAGGCAGCCCAGGCCGAGGCCTGGCGCGCTCGCTGGCCCAACCATAGCGCCGCACAAAACTTACCCGCATCTATCGGCTCACTGCAAAGCCTGTCGGCCAATCGTCCACGCGTCATTGCTGCCCTGCTACCACTCACAGGCCCGCTGGCCGATGGCGGTAAAGCGGTACAAGACGGTTTGGCCGCCGCCTACTTTAGCGCCTTACAAAACGGCTGGGAGCTGCCAACGCTTAACAGCTACGATACCAATGGCCATTCGGTTGCGACACTTTACCAACAAGCGGTAAACGATGGCGCCGATTTAATTATTGGGCCACTGCAAAAAGATAAGGTCAGCGAGCTTTTAACCATGCCAACCAGCGTGCCAATTATTACGCTGAACTACCTCGCCAATGGTATGCCATCGCCCGTTAATGTGGTTCAGTTTGGGCTGGCATCCGAGGATGAGGCCGTACAGCTGGCACAGGCGGCAAGAACCAATAACTTTCGCAATGCGTTAATTATTCAATCGGGCGCCAATTGGTCACGCCGGGCCAGCGAAGCCTTTAGCAAACAGTGGCGCCAAGACGGCGGTGTTATCCTCGGTAATACAACCTTATCAAACGCCGATAATTATTCTGCAGAAATAGAAAACAGCCTGGGTTTACCGGCCAGCGTTGCACGCTTGCAGCGAATACAAAATATTATTGGCAAACCCTTGGTATTCACGCCCAGACGGCGCGACGATATCGATGCCATTTTTGTTTTTGCCAATAGCAAGCAGGCAAGAAGTATTAAGCCTCTACTGGCTTACCATTACGCCGCCAGTCTACCCGTATATAGCAGCTCACATATTAACGACGGGGTTAAAAAGCAAACCAAAAATCGCGACTTAAATGATATTGTGTTTAACGAAATGCCCTGGGTATTGGAATCCAGCGATATTAAAAAGCAGGCGGCTGATCGCTACAGAAAAAATAAAAATCTCGGTCGGCTATTTGCAATGGGCGTCGATGCGTTTTACCTACACCCGAGAATCCAACAATTGCAACAGGCACCCGACAGTGTGTTGCAAGGGATGACAGGAAAACTTTCGTTGCAAAATAATCGCATAGTGCGAGAATTGCAGCTGGCCAAGTTTGTCGATGGCAGGGTTAAGACGCTAAAAAACTAACATGCTAAACGGCTGATGACTAGCTGACATCCATTGCTAGCGCAATCGACAGCGAGTACAGCAGCAAATATCAGATGTTTTCAAGGAGGAAGACAATGCGGAAAATCTACACATTGCAACAATTATTCAAAAAAAACCACCGCGCGCGGCAAAAACTGGCCAGTCAAGCCGGCCCGGCAGGGAAAACCATGGGCGAGCTGGCCGAGACGGTCGCTGTCGGTTATCTGCGCGAACAGGGCCTGTCGGTGATTACCACCAACTATCGCTGTCGCGTGGGTGAAATTGATATTATTGCCAACGAACAACAGCGCTTGGTTTTTGTCGAAGTCCGCTATCGAAAATCGGCCCACTACGGCGGTGGTGCAGCAACGGTTACGCCAAAAAAACAACGAAAGCTAATTAAAACCGCCAATCTTTACCTGCAACAGCATCGCGCTAATGTAGAATGCCGGTTCGATGTGATTGAAATGTCAGCGGCCAAAGCATCAAGCAAAACAAGCACTGCGAGTAAACCACCGGCGCCCGCATTTCATATTCACTGGATTAAAAATGCGTTTATGTAAGTAGCAACACCGATCGGTAACGCTAAACAGACTAGCAAACTATGAGCCAGCATAACCCCTTTATCAATACCCGCATTGCCGATGCAATGGAGTCGCTGGGTGGCCTGGATGAACAGCTGCCCGCCGCCATACTAAAAGCGGGCGAAATTATGGCCGCGCAATTGGTTGCTGAGCAAAAGATTATCGCGCTGGGCCTGGATAATATGGAACCGCTGGCGGCGATGTTTTGCAATCGATTAATGTACGGCAACGCCGAGCTACGCCCCGCGCTACCCGCACTGTTACTGAACAATAACACCCAGTTAAAATCACTGGGCAATAGCGGCGACTGCCTGCTGTTGGTGGGCGAGTCAATGGTGTCTTCGTCAATGCAAAACGGCATCCGTAGCGCCACCGCTATGGGACTGCAATGCATCGTGATTGGCCAATCCGGCACTTCCGATAGCGCCTTAAATATCGAACCCGCCCACTACCTGCCAATAGATACCAAAAATTTAACAAGAATGCATGAAGTGGCTTTATTCATTTTGAACTGTCTTAGCGATACCATTGAACATCAGTTATTTGGCGACTTTTAACAACTCTAAGGGTTTATCTATGTTTATAACCAGCGCTATGACTAACCATATTCAATCAAACAGGCGCAGCGTACCTACTTCGGCGCTAGTAACCCTGGTTTTATTGGCTTCAGTGCTGGTATCCAGTTGCAGCTCTATTGTTTCTGCAACAAGAGAAGAACCGATCGGCGAAAACTACGGCAAGCGTACCACCGGCGCCTATGTTGACGACCAGCTGATTGAAACCAAGGCTAAGGTCAATTTAAAAAAGGTCGATGAGCGTTTTGACAAAGCCCAAGTCAGTATCGACAGCTACAATGGCGTTGTACTGCTTACCGGCAATGTGTTAACTGCAGATATGCGCGATATCGCGACAACAACGCTGCAAAAAATCCGCAAGGTTCGCCGCGTGCATAACGAACTGGAGGTGTCACCGCCCCACTCATTTGGCGCTAAAACCGGTGATGCCTGGCTGGGTAATAAAGTGCGCACCCGATTCCTGTTTACCAAAAGCATTGATAGTGGCAGGGTTAAAGTGATTACCGAAAACGGTGTGATTTTTTTAATGGGGCTGGTTACCCACGCAGAGGCAGAGAATATTGTCGCCGTGACGCAGAAAGCCTACGGCCTGCAAAAAATTGTTCGCGTATTTGAATATATTGATTGAGTGCGCTTATTTAACAACGCGTAAACCGGGCTTTTTACTGGTTGATGGCTCGGTTTTTGTATTCGACACCAACTTGGGGCCGCTGGGTGGCGGCTCAACAGGGTCGGGTTCTGACTCAGGCTCAAACATCATACCCTGCCCGTTTTCTCGCGCATAAATACCCAGCACCGCTTTCATTGGTGCAAAAATATCCATGGGAATACCGCCAAAGCGAGCGTTAAAACTTAAGCCCTGTTTGTCGACGCTTAAATTACCAATGGCCGAGGGCGCAATATTTAAAACAATCTGGCCGTCTTTAACGTAATCTTGCGGGACTTCAACACCGCGCACGTAGGCATCGACCAGCACATAAGGGGTGCAATCGTTATCCACAATCCATTGGTATAAGGCGCTTACCAAATACGATTTGCTGGATGACATAACCGGTGTTTTAGAATCTGTCATGCCTAATTGCCTTTGAACCGCCTTTGGCGGATAGTAAAACAGCCCATTGATTGGGCGCGGCTATCAATAACACATTCGATAACATGCACAATAAACGCTAATGCTACACAGACTACCAAAACCACAGCGCCTGTGTGACGCTGCACGCTGGAGAATAATAATTATCGATTAGGGCGCATTTCGCGCTCAAGCTCAGTCAGGCTTTCTTGGAACGACTCCATATCGAACAGTCGCTTCATATACTCAAGCAAGGGCTTCACCTGCTTATTACTGGGCAGCTTCACACCCAACGCATCGAGGCGCCACAGAATTGGCCCGAGGCAGCAATCAACCAGGGTAAATTCGTCACTCATAAAAAACGGCTTATCGCCAAAAATGGGCGCAATTCCCACCAAGCCATCACCCAGGTCCTTAGCAGACTGCTCAGGGTTTTTGGCTCTACCTGCTTCTATTTCATCCACCAGTTTGCACCAATCGCGCTCTATGCGATAAATAAACAGGCGGCTCTCGCCCCGTGCAACCGGATAAACAGGCAGCAGTGGCGGGTGCGGAAAGCGCTCGTCCAAATACTCCATAATGACTTTGGATTCGTACAGCACCAAATCGCGGTCAAGCAGTGTCGGCAGCGAACCGTAAGGATTCACATCAACCAAATCAGCCGGCAGGTTTTTCGCATCGGTATCTATAATGTCACAAGTGACACCCTTTTCTGCCAATACAATTCTTACCCGGTGGCTATAGTGACTTACCTGATCAGACAATAAGGTCATTGATGAGCGCTTGGTTACCGCATCGAGAGAATCAGTTTCAGTATTAATGGTCGACATCCTTCCAGTATTCCCGGTTGAGTAAGTAGGCGAACACAAAAAACACCGCAATAAACAGTAAGACGTTAATACCTATTTGCTTACGCTTTGCCGCAATCGGTTCAGCCATATAAGTCATAAAATTCACCAGGTCGTACATAGCATCCTGGTATTCTTCGGGGCTCATACTGCCCTCTACATCGCCTACCACTACACGACCGCAATCGCTGTAGCTATTATCTTCAAGGGGCTCGCCGTTGGCATCGCGCTTAATACCGCCATTGGCAGCTATCGCAATCGGTGGCCGGCAAACCGTCTCACCCTGCAAACCCAGCAACACATGTGGCATACCCACATCCTTAAACACCAGATTGTTGACACCGTAAGGGCGCGAAGGGTCCAAATAAAATGAGGTTAAGTAAGTATACAACCACTCAGGCGAACGCGAACGGGCTACCAGCGTTAAATCCGGTGGCGGTGCGCCAAACACCTTTTTTGCGTAGTCTTCTGGCATTGAGATATTCATCAGAGCGCCAAACTGGGTATTTTGCCCCAGAATCAAGTGCTCCTTGGCCAGGTCTTCGGAAATCCCGAGGTCGTCAGCCAGCCTGCCCCAGCGCATATATTTGGCCGAATGACAGCCCATGCAGTAGTTAACAAACAAGGCCGAACCCCGTTGCATTGACTCATTGTCGTAAAGATCAACTTCAATGTCTTCACAAGGAATTTGGCCACAATCAAAGGCAGACTCAGCACCCACCACCTTTAGCGGAATAACCGCTAGGGCGATAATCAGTGCAAATACCCCAAGCGCTTTAAAGGTCCCCATACCACCATCAGTAGTGACACGATCGGGCACCGGCTTGGTTTTTTCCATTGAGGTCCATACCGGCATCAATAAGAAGAACGCAAAGTAAATCACCGAACAAACTTGGGCCAGCAAGGTCCGTGACTCAGTGGGCGCTTTCACACCCAATACACCCAAAATAATAAAGGAAGCAATAAATACAACCAACGCCACTTTAGTACCCATGCCACGATAGCGAATCGATCTAACCGGACTACGGTCGAGCCAAGGCAACAAAAATGGAATCGCTACCGAGGCGGCAAAAAAGACGAAGCCCAGGAATTTATCCGGCACCGCCCGCAATACTGAGTAGTACGGCGTGAAATACCAGACCGGGGCAATATGCTCAGGCGTTTTTAGTGGGTTGGCAATTTCAAAGTTTGGCTTTTCAAGAAACAGTCCGCCAAACTCCGGCATAAAGAACATCACAAAGCAGAAGATAAACAAAAATACCGCAATCGCCTGCAAATCATGCACAGTGTAATAAGGATGAAACGCTACGCCATCTAACGGTATACCTTTTTCGTCTTTGTGCTTTTTAATATCCACACCGTCGGGGTTGTTGGAACCGACTTCGTGCAGGGCCAGCAAGTGCAACACTACCAGCGCTAACAACACAATGGGCAGCGCCACCACGTGCAGTGCAAAGAAGCGGTTCAGGGTAATACCCGAAATCAGGTAGTCACCACGAAACCACTCTACCAGTGCTTCACCCACATAGGGTATGGCACCAAACAACGAGATAATAACCTGCGCACCCCAATAGGACATTTGCCCCCATGGCAGCACATAGCCCATGAACGCTTCGGCCATCAGCACAACAAAAATCAGCATGCCGAAAATCCAGATTAATTCACGCGGTTTTTTATATGAACCGTAAATTAATGCGCGGAACATATGAAGGTAGACCACAACAAAAAAGGCCGATGCACCGGTGGAATGCATATAGCGCAAGATCCAGCCGTAATCGACATCACGCATGATGTACTCAACCGATGAAAATGCCTCAGCCTGGCTGGGCACATAGTTCATAGTTAGCCAAATACCGGTGAGCAGCTGGTTAACCAGGACCAACAGCGAAAGCACACCGAAGAAATACCAAAAGTTGAAGTTTTTGGGCGCATAGTAAGAACCCATATGGGTATTCCATGCACGCATAATCGGTAGACGCGCATCAACCCAGTCACGCAAACCTATCAACCAGTTACCCATTATGCATTCTCCCCATCGACACCAATAACCATTACCGAATCCGACTCGTAGGTATAAGGTGGTACAACGAGATTCTCGGAAGCCGGGACGCTTTTATACACGCGACCTGCCATATCAAATTTAGAACCGTGACAGGCACAGAAAAAACCACCCTCCCAGCTCGCATCAGGCGCGGCAGGGTCGAGCTTTTTAATATACTTGGGCGAACAACCCAAATGGGTACACAAACCCACCAGCACCAGGTATTCACTCTTGATAGCCCGATTCTGCTCATCGACATACGCTGGCTGTTTTGAAATCAGCGATTGTGGGTCTTTTAAATTGTCGTCCATACCCGCCAGACTATCGACTTGGTCTTGGGTGCGGCGAATAACAAATACCGGCTGACCACGCCACTCAACGCGCACCAACTGGCCCGGCTCCATTTTGGCGGCATCAAACTTCACCGGCGCGCCGGCTGCTTTGGCCTTGGCACTGGGGTTCCATGAGCCGATAAACGGTACGGCTATACCTACCGCACCTGCTGCACCGACCACCGAAGTGGCTGCGGTTAAAAATTTTCTCCGGCCGGAATGTGTGCCGTCGTTACTCATTTGAATCTCCCAACCCTGCTTTTGCTTATTAATCGCTTACAAGGATAGTTTGTCTGAATGCTTAGCTGAAAATCTGGTCGGTGTCTGCCGAATTATACGACCGCCGCTATGATTAAGTTGTGTCTCTGAAACAATTAGTTAAGACCAGTGAGCGAGTGCCATTGAACCTGAAAAACCCGGTAGTATGAGAAACCTGTTGGCAGGCGCTAGAAAAGGCCTAACAGGCACTTGTGTGACCGCTGCGCATATTAAATTATTATCCTCGCCATGTCAGAAAATTGTGCACTTTTGCAGGTATTTTTCCACTCCGAGCTGCAGTATTTCACGCGCCGACAAACAACCAAGTAGGGGGCTTTAAAATAACGCCAGCGGACAAAGGCTGGATATCTGCGATTGCTGGATAGTAAAGTTAGCTAACAGGCACAAAAAAGCCCGATATAAAATCGGGCTTTTTTCGCTGCTCGCAATGGCAACAAACCATGTTAGCGCTTTGAAAACTGCGGCTTTTTACGCGCTTTACGCAAGCCCACTTTCTTACGCTCAACTTCACGTGCATCGCGGGTAACGAAACCAGCTTTGCGCAGCGTTGGACGCATGGTTTCATCAAATTCAATCAATGCGCGAGTGATACCGTGGCGAATCGCACCGGCCTGACCAAAACTACCACCGCCTCTGACGGTAACATTCACGTCAAATTTGCCTTCGACGTCAACCAGCTGCAGCGGCTGGCGCACAATCATGCGTGCCACCTGACGGCCAAAAAACTCGTCTAGCGGACGCTTGTTAACAGTAATGGCACCTGTGCCATCCTTGAGGAATACGCGCGCCGATGCGGTTTTACGTCGACCAGTGCCTGTATAGTATTGAGTCATAATTCTCTGCTCTGCTTTAGTCCGGGTGTTCTGCTCTTACCTTAAGTTCTGATCTTAAAGTTCCAGCACTTGTGGTTGCTGGGCAGTGTGCGGATGCTCTTCACCCGCATACACTTTGAGTTTGCGGAACATCTCACGACCCAGTGGGTTTTTAGGCAACATACCCTTGACCGCCGATTGGATAGTGCGCTCAGGTGCCTTCTCAATTAACTTGTCAAAAGAAATCGACTTTAAACCGCCAGGATAACCCGTGTGTGAATGATAAATTTTGCCGCTACCCTTTTTACCGGTAACCGTGACTTTTTCAGCATTAACAACGATGATGTAATCACCAGTATCCATATGTGGCGTGTATTCAGGCTTATGCTTGCCACGCAGTCTATGGGCGATTTCAGTGGCCATACGACCCAGTGTTTTGCCTGTTGCATCAATGACATACCAGTCGTGCTGGATGTCAGAGGGCTTGGCGCTAAAGGTTTTCATCAGAAAACATCTCCGAATGGCCCCGAGCATAAGAACCGCTCCAGGACATCATTAGTAACGGCTCAGCCTTCGGGCCGAGCTAAAAAAGAGCGCGAATACTACAGAATTGAATAGCCATTAGCAACTGGTTTATAGCCGCTGGTGGGCTTTATCACGATTATCGACCGATTAACGGGGGGCGCTGACGCAATGCCGCTAACAGCCCTCGACCTGGTGGACCTGCTTCCAGATTAACCGCGGGAAAAAGCGCCGCATTCTGGCCCCAGAGCGAGCACCTTTACCGGCGTAAACCCAAAATTCACCTTTGTCTAATGAACGATCAATTTCATCCAGTACATGTTGCGGCTGCATGGGGTCATTCGAGTCCAGCATTTTCGGCCAGGCCGTATCACGCGCCTGCTGCAATAGCGGTGTTTTAACCACGATTGGGCAAACACAGGCAAAGCGAATGCCACTATTAATATTTTCGTGGTAGAGAATCTCAGTATACATGGCAACCGCCGCTTTAGATGCTGCATAAGGACCGGCCAACATAATCGGTATTAAACCTGCCGTTGAAGCAAAACTGATAAAGTCGCCGCTACCGCGCTCAATCATTGCCGGCAGTGTCGCCTGGGCAATATTGACCAGGCCACCGTAGTTAATCTCCATGATTTTTTGCTGCACGGCATTGTCGGTATCGAGGATCTTGCCCATCGGCATAATCGCCGCTGCATTATAAACGCAATCGATAGGCCCGAGCTTTGCCTCCACCACATTCACCGCCTGCTGTACGGCGGCAAAATCAGTGATATCGATTTGCCAGGTCGACACGCCATCATGGCCGTCAGCGGTGTCAGCCAAACCGGCTTCATTTACATCCAGCGCCGCCACTTTTGCGCCCTCGCGACTAAAATTTTGTGCCGCCAGCTGACCCATACCGCTGCCGCCACCGGTAATCAGAATCACTTTATCTTTTTTACTTGTGCTCATGTTAATCACCTAATTCGATGTAAGGTTTCTAAAATTCGGCGCACGTTTTTCAAAAAACGCGGTAATCGCCTCGTTATTTTCGGGTGAACCGACCTGCTTGGCCATCAGTTCAACTTCGATATTTTTGGCGATTTCAATATTTTCACGATGCGTTGCCTTTAGACAACGCTTGGTTGCCACTAAGGCATTCACTGGCCACTGGGCGATTTCCAGCGCTTTTTGCTTAGCCTTGTCATGCAGTTCAGCATCGGGATACTTGGCTGTAGCAATGCCCAAATCAACGGCACGCGCCGCATCAATCCACTCGGCGGTATACATTAATTCGGCCGCACGGCGGGCACCAATATTGGCCTGCAACATATAGCTGCTGGAAAATTCGGGCACCAAACCCAAATTAACAAACGGAAAGCGCATACGCAGACTTTCACCGACATAAACCACATCGCAATGCAAGGGAATTGTCGCTCCCCCACCAACCGCAGTACCATCGACCGCGGCGACTAATGGCTTATCAAATTGCGCAACCGCTTCAGCGCATAAATCGAACGGTGCACTGCCCTCATCAAAGTTACCCGCCAAATCCATTCCTGAGCAAAAGTTACCACCCTCGCCGCGCAACAACACCACGTTAACATCATCGTCAACACGAGCATCATCCAGCGCCAGGGCAACGGCTTTAAATAAACCACCATCCAGGGCATTTTTTCTGCTGGGGCGATTAAGTTTCAACTCACGAACACCAGACTCGGTTGTGATTAGCAAATTTTGTTCAGTCATAAAAGCTCCGGTATATAAGGTTAGCGCCAAGATAGCCTGATTGGCATAGACAAGCAGTGATGCGAGGCTTCAAATACCTGCAGGGTGACGCGCCGGGTCAATGAAGGCGTGAGTTGATCGCTATTGGCTAGGCTTTATGCGCAGCTGCCAGGTAATCGTGCGATTGCATTTCCTGCAAGCGAGAGCAGGTGCGCTCAAATTCAAAACTTAACCGACCGCCGGCATAAAGTTCTAATACACTGACCTCTGCCGATAACACCAATTTGATATTGTGATCATAGAACTCGTCTACCAAATTGATAAAGCGCCGCGCACTATCTTCGTTGTGTCTACCCATTTGCGGCACATTACTAATCAACACGGCATGAAACTCTCGAGCAATTTCAATGTAATCATTTTGCGAGCGTGGTCCATCACATAACTCACTAAACTCAAACCACACCACATCATCAACCAAGTAGCGCGCAACAATGTTTCGGCCTTCAATTTCTATGGCAACGTCCGACTCAACACAGTAGAACTGGCCCTCGCGCTGTGGTGCCAGGTTTTCAAAACTACGCAATAAACTTTTGTCGGCATCGCCGTCTAACGGCGAGTGATAAAGCTCGGCCTGCTCCAGTGCACGCAATCGATAATCAATACCGCCATCAATATTCACCACCTCGGTATGCTGTTTAATCAAAGCAATCGCCGGTAAAAACCGCGCGCGCTGCAAACCATCTTTATACAAACCGTCGGGTTCAATATTCGATGTCGCCACCAGCGTAACGCCACGGGCGAACAGCGCGTCGAACATACCGGCCAGAATCATGGCATCGGTAATATCCGAGACAAAAAATTCATCGAAGCAAATCACCCGGGCCTGGGCGGCTATACGATCAGCAACGACTTCGAGCGGATTTTTAGTGCCGGCCAAATCGGCAAGCTCGTGGTGCACCTTGCGCATAAAGCGGTGAAAGTGAATACGCAACTTGCGCTCTATTGGCAGCGAGTCGTAGAACATATCCATTAGGTAGGTTTTACCACGACCAACGCCACCCCAGAAATACAAACCACGCTCAGGGCTCTGGGTGCGGCTGCGACCGGTTAGCCTTCGCAACAGCTTTGCCACTTTTTGACCGGTCGATACCGACGGCTTGGCAGTGAGCCGATCATAGAGTTCATCGAGCTTTTTAACCGCCATCGCCTGGGCCGGGTCGTCGCTGAAATCGGGCTTTTTGAGGTCAGCCCGATAGCGGTCATGAGGACGGTTTATGGATTGCATTCAATGAATACCACTTGAACAATGAGCTTGCCTAACGCTAAACAACCAAATGAGTGAGGGATTGCTGGTTTTTCGAGTATTCAGGTTACCTGCACGCAGAAGCGTTGGCAATGCACTCTTAAGTCAGTTATGGCGAACTGAAAAATTTATTTTATTCGGCTTAATTTCATCAGATTGGGGTTTTTTGGCGTTATACTGGCGGTCTGCAAGAGGTGATTAACATGTTTGATTTGGGGTTTTTAATTTTTACCGGCTTTGTTGCTGCACTGGTGGGCCTGCTGGTTGGCATTAGCTTGCAACGCAGTGTTGGCGGCAATGCCAGTAAAGTGCGCGAGCTCAACAAGGCTCTGGACGAGGCAAAAGAGCATAACCAAACGTATCAAAGCCATGTGGCCGAGCACTTTTCGCAAACGGCCGTGATGCTCAATGATTTAACCGAAAAGTATAAAGATATTCATCATCACCTCGCCGCTGGCGCCGACCAGTTGTGTCGAGATGACCAGGGGCATTCGCTACTTAGCCATAATGAAGATGCAGCCACCGGCGCGGCAGCAGGCGCAAGCGCCGAACCTCTGCAACCCCCATTAGACTACGCACCAAAAACAGACACCGCCAGTGTCGGCACCCTAGCCGAAGACTACGGACTGGAAAAAGTGGACTTAAACCAGCAGCAAACCGCTGCTGGCACTAATGCCGAGCCCAATACAGTGGCCGAGGCCGGTAGCGAAGCGAACAAGGCAGCACCACCCAATGTCCGTGCGGTGTAGCAGTTAATGAGTCTGCGGCCCGAGCAGTTTAGCGCGAGCTTTAAACGCTGAATACACACCGTGTGCCGCTCATACCGGATTATCGCAATCGATAAATTCGCAATCGATGGACCATTGTTGGGCCAACTGCTCACCTAGGGCTTTAACGCCATAGCGCTCTGTGGCGTGATGACCTGCGGCAAAAAAGTGTATGCCCGCCTCCCTGGCCTCATGAACGGTAGGCTCTGAAGCTTCACCGGTGATATACGCATCCACCCCCATTGCAATGGCGTCGGCAATATACGACTGCGCCGCACCCGTACACCAGGCAACGCGTTTAATCTCACGATCAGCCGCGATATGTAATGGTTTACGTTGTAGACATTGCTGAAGGTGCGCAACCATTGCGGCACCGTCTAACGGCCTTCCTAAGCTCGATGTTCGAATAAGCGGCGGCAGGCCACCATCGCTGACTGGGTCGATTTGCCAACCTAATTGAGCGGCGAGCTGCGCATTGTTGCCAAGCTTGGGGTGCAAATCCAGTGGCAAGTGATAAGCCAATAAACTGATATCGTTTTTAAGTAAGCTGGCAATGCGTTGCTTTTTTATACCAACAATAGCGGGCGCTTCGCCTTTCCAGAAATAACCGTGATGCACCAATATTGCGTTAGCACCGCGCTCAACAGCCGCATCAATTAGTATCTGGCTGGCGGTTACGCCTGTGACGATCTGTGTCACCTCTGCGCCGCCCTCCACCTGCAGGCCGTTGGGGCAATAGTCTTTTACCTGATCGATACTGAGCAATTCATTAATGCTCTTTACCAGCGTAGCAAGTGCAACCATATTCACCTCATTATTGAACGCTTTACACCGTCCGCCACCCAAGCCTAAAACGCTATTCGACGCTCTGCCGACCGTTTTGTTATTTCAGGCATTCTGGTCGTACGATACCCTTGCGACAGGCAAAGTGTATAATCTGGCCCATGGCGTAATGATTGCCTATATTATCGCATTCGGCCAAGATCAAATAGAGCAAAGCGCAACGGAGCAACCGGTATTGAGCCATCATGAATCGCAACGTCACCACCAATCACAATGGTGCCGCCAGTTAGGTCGCATTATTGGCAACTATGCCTTGCCAGTTGTGACCGGCTTGCTGATTGCGATATTGGTTTTACAGCATCTGGGCTACCAGCCTCTGCGCGGACAGTTTTACCCCAGCGTAGATTCCTCCAGCGAAAATGGTAGACTAACACCAGCCGTTGCCTCAAACCCCGCCCGACCCGATAGCTATGCTGATGCAGTTGCTATAGCGCTTCCTGCCGTCGTCAATATCTATACCACCAAAATTGTGCAGTCATCACGCAACCCACTGTTTAATGACCCTGTGCTTAACAGCTTTTTAAATCGCAACGGCGTACGCGGACGTACGCAAACGCAGTCCAGCCTTGGTTCAGGCGTCATTGTTAATAATCAGGGTTATGTATTAACCAACAACCATGTGATTAACGATGCCGACCGTATCCGGGTATTACTGGCCGATGGCCGCGAACGACTGGCGCGGGTGATTGGCTCGGATGCACCCACCGATTTAGCCGTGCTAAAAATTGATTTAAACAATGTCACACCGGCGATATTTGCCGACCCGTCTAAAGTGCGCATTGGCGATATTGTCCTGGCTATTGGCAATCCCTACGGTATTGGGCAAACCGTCACGCAAGGTATTGTTTCTGCCACCGGGCGCCATGGCTTGCAACTCAACACTTATGAAAAATATATTCAAACCGACGCCGCAATTAATAAAGGCAACTCTGGCGGTGCGCTAATTAATACCCGCGGCGAATTAATTGGTATTAACAGCGGCCTTTATTCACGCAGCGGCAGCTCCACCGGTATTGGCTTTGCCATTCCCATGGATATCGCCAGCTATGTGCTCGACAGTATTATCACCAGTGGTGAAGTCGTTAGGGGCTGGCTAGGCATTACCGTTGAAGAAATTACCCCCGCCATTGCCGAGGCCTTTAGGCTTAACGATGTGCGCGGCCTGGTATTAATCAATATCGCCAAAAATGGCCCTGCAGAACAGGCCGGCATGAAAATGGGCGATATTATTACGCATATCGATGATATTGAAATTGGTACCGGCAATGCCGGCATGCACCAAATTGCACAAACCCCACCTGGCAGTAAAATTAATATTCGCGCAATTAGAAAAGGGGCAGCGCAAAGCTTTTTGGTAACCATTGGTCGCCGCCCCGCTGAAAGCAGCAGCTAGGCTTATACGCCTTTATACAAACTCATCAGCAAAGCATAGGTAGCGCTATTAATCGTCTTCGGGATCGAGTGAAATTTCAAATTCCGGTGCATAGCGCGGACCTTTCACCGCATCGCCATCAAATAATTCCCGCGCTGCCTGCAAATCCTCGCAACTAATCTTCACCTCAGAGGCACCTGCATTTTCTATCACATAGTCTACGTGCTTGGTACCTGGTATCGGCACCATATTTTTATCACCCTGCGCTAACAGCCAGGCCAATGCAAATTGTGCAACCGTGCATTTATTACGCTGCGCTAGCTGCTTTAACGACGCTAGCAGTTGTAAATTGGCATGCAGATTATCGCCCAAAAACCGCGGCATAAAGCGGCGCATATCCATATCATCGTATGCGGTATTTGCATGAATAACGCCAGTAAGAAAGCCGCGACCCAGAGGGCTAAACGGCACAAAGCCTATCCCTAATTCACTGCAGGCATCGAGCATTTTATATTCGGGGTCACGCGTCCAAAGTGAGTACTCGGATTGCACCGCAGTGACCGGATGGACCGCGTGCGCCCGTCGCAAAGTCTTGGTTGATATTTCAGATAAACCGATACAACGAATTTTACCTTCTTCAACCAGCCGCGATAATTCTCCAACGCTGTCTTCAATCGGAACGTTTTGATCGAGCCGGTGCAGGTAATACAAATCGATGCAATCGGTTTGCAAATTACCAAGGCTTTGTTCACAAGATCGCCGCACATTCTCCGGTGTGCAGTCGACATAGCGCCCTCCTTTATCATCAATTTTTATTCCGCACTTACTGGCCAGCACAAACTTATTGCGCTGTGCGCCCAACACCCGACCAATGAGTTTTTCGTTATGCCCCATACCATAAGCGCTGGCAGTATCCAAAAATGTATAACCAACATCAAGCGCCTGTTGCAAGGCACGCTCGCACTCCTGCGGATCTGGCTTGCCGTAGCCAAATGACATATTCATACAGCCTAAACCAATCGCCGATACGTTTAACTCGCCCAGACGTCGCGTTTCCAAAACAATATCCTCTTTTATTTTGATTAGGTAACCTCTCACAGCTTAACACCCGTCAACGCCGCGAAGTCTTAATTCTTGATAAGCTGGCAAGCCTGCTATTGATGCTATTCCAACAGATGCTATTCAAACAATTGTTCTGACAGCGCCAGACCAATTCGCTATCATGTCAGTAATAAGGTTTTTGAGACGAATTATGAAAATATGGGTCGACGCAGACGCATGCCCGGTAGTGATAAAAGAAATACTGTACCGCGCGGCAATGCGCTGTGAAATCACCACCACGCTGGTTGCCAACCAGCCGCTGAGCACACCCTCATCGCCCTTTATAAAAACGCTGCAAGTGAGCCAGGGCTTTGATGTTGCCGATAACGAAATTGTTAAGCGCCTTAGCGCCGGCGACCTGGTGGTTACCGGTGATATTCCGCTGGCGGCTGAGGTTATTGAAAAAGGCGGCCAGGCACTTAACCCGCGCGGCGAAAGATACACCGCTAACAACATAAAAGCGCGATTAAATATGCGTGATTTTATGGATACTATGCGCGCCAGCGGCGTGAATACCGGTGGCCCACCGCCGCTGGGGCAAAACGAACGCCAGGCATTTGCCAATCAGCTCGATACCATTTTAAGAAAAAATAGTTAAAACCTTACAATAGCAACGGCGTTTAAACGGCAAACGCGACCAGCGCAGTTTACCCGAAATTGTAGTTTGCCCCAAAAACGTGCTCGCTATCAGCCATCGTCGGGGCTATTTTTATCCTGCACCGTTGCCTCTTCACCTGGCGACGTGCTACTTCCTGTCGCAGCACTACTGTCCAGACTTTTATTATCAAACAGTCGATCAAAACGCGTCTCAGGGTCGGCCAGCGGCCCTTTAATAATGTAAACCGCGCTGCTCAATCGGTCGAGTTCATTTTCAAACACCTTGCTGGCAATAAACACCCCTGCCGCAACAGGCAAGCCACCCGCGAGAGCCGCCACCCAGGGCAGATTCGATGCCACCGGCAAGGTGGCAATTAATTCAGCGTCGATTGTTGCTGCCTCCAGATCGACCTGCCCAGACAACGAAAACGCACTGGACGGCGCTTTTACCACTATCGGTGTTTCGGTAAACGAAGCGATACCATTGGCCATATTAAAAGCGCCATTTAATTCATCAAAGCTCAAGCCTTCATTTAACAGGTCGGAAAAATTTAACTGCATACGCCGCAACAGCGTATCGAAATTAATAACACCTACCAGCTTCAATAGACCCTGCGCCGAGCTGGATGCACGCAAAAACTGACCATCACGTACATTAAAGTTAATGTCGCCATCGATGGTATTTAACGAAAAAGCATCAGGTCCGCCCTGCCAGTTCAGGTCCATCGCAATGGTTGTTGACTTACCCTTAATCGGTGACGAAGGTTGCTCACTGTTATCGAGACTAGCGATAAATGTTTCAATAGCATCGCTTTCGACGTTGATATTCAGTGAAGTAGCAAAATCGCCCGACGGCCTGGACGCCCATAGTAAACCATCATCACTATCAGAGCGCAGTTTTAAGCTGCTATAGTTGCCACTGACTTCATGAATCAATACCGCATTATCGGTGGGACTTAATAAAAACTGCCATTGCCCCAGAGGCTGATCACCCCAGTATAACTGCTGGATATTAACTTTAGCAGCAATCAGACTGGAAGGTAAAAACAAGGTGTGATCAAAACCGGAGTTGGTATCTGTCAGCAGTTCGCGCTGATCTAAACGCAAATATTTTATATTGAGCAAATAGCGTCGCTCAATGGGCAGGTCACTATCGACCAACGGCATCGCCATTAACGAACCAGGGGGTTGCTCGAGCGCCTGCGCATCGGATAATTCGGTTTGATCACTTGCAATACTCAACTGCCCGCTGCCATCAGATTCGGGCAAAGCAACCATACCCTGCATCTGGTCGCTCTCTATCGAAAAGCGCCAGCGCCGTTGCGCAAACGCAACATCGACCACACTGTTAGAAAACATCTCATCAAAAACTATCAGATTATCGAGACGCAAGTCATCGACCACAAGTTGTGTCTGGGTATCGGTTTGTGAGTCGACTTGTGTGTCGGTATCTGCATTAACCTTAGCGCCGGACTCACGCGCTTCACGCCGATTAGCACTTATATCAAGCGCAACGTCTGCCTGTAAATATTGATTAAACACCGGCAACCACTCGCTAAGATTAAAGCGCTGCATATGGCCACTTACCGCAAGCACTGGCGATGCTTGTGCAGCACCCGGCTGCTGATTGCCAGCAGTGTTAACAAAATTGGCAGCGAATTGTGTTGCGTTTGCTTCGAAGCCAAGATCAACCACACCGCTATGCAATTTAAAGTCGTTAAACTGCAGCCGTATATCGGCGCGATCGGCAATATTCAGCTGCATAGGCTGGTTTGCCTCGCTGATTTGCCAGTCTAGCTGCATTGCAACTGGCAGCTCAGGCATTTTGTAGAAACGATCCGGCAAGGCTAAGCTGACGCCGCGCAAATCACTGCGAGCACTCACTGTTGTTTTTGAACGAATATGATTAACGGTAAAATCAATATTGGCTTTTCCATCAGCCAATGCGAGTACCGGTTGACGCAACCAGCGATACAAATGCTCTGTACCCACTAACGCCCGGCCATTAATTCGAAAATTTCCGCCAGAACGGTTTTCACTATCTTTGTCAAAGTTACCCAGCTCAAACTCAATCGTTTCGCCCCACAACTGGCCACTTAATTTGGGCGACACCAGTCCGTTAGCCGATGAGTAAGCCAGTGGGCCGTTTAACGCAGTAATCACAAGACCCAGGTTTTGCATATCGAGCGTGCTATTGGCAAGGCTGGCACTAAAGCCAACCACCGGCGGGTTATTATCAATATCCACCATGGGCACCGTTAACTGCATACGTGCATCCTGCAAATCTCCGCCGGCCTGCCATTGGCCTATAATGCCTCCCAACTGGCGTTTGAGCGGTGAGGTTTGCAAGACGTTAAGTGCATCGCCCAGCGTACCTGCTATTTGACCTGCAATCTCAACGCGACGATTGTCACCACTGGTAAATACTGCTACCTGCGAATCGGCAATAGACAGCCCTGAAAAATCGCCGTTATACACGGCCATACGAGATGCTTTGCCGGTAATATCGAGCAGACCTTCGACTTTAGTCACGCGCGACCAATCGGGATGAAAATTTAAAGCAGTGTCAGCGAGATTAAAGTACAGTGCAATACTGCGCTTGTCTGTCTCGCCCTTTCGCATCGACCCATTGTAAATAAATGCGCCATCATGCACATAGCCGGTAATATCACTTTGCGCCGCCCATTGCTGCAAGCCTGGGTCTACGGTATAGGGTAAAAACTGAAGTAACTCATCTGCAGCCGAATCCTGCACGCCAATGCTTAGCTGCATTTGACTGGGTTCTTGTTCGCTGTTGGTTCTGGCATTGATAGTAAAGTCCAGGCCATAACGCCCCGGGCCATTGGCTGCAGTTAACGTAATATCGCGACCATCAACCACAATTCTTTTGTCGATAAACTGCCATTGAATACTGGCATTGGCCTGACTGAAATCCAGCGAGTGATGGTAAAGCCTGGGGAACGACACGGTAAATGCCTGTTGGGCGTCGAGCATAAGCTCACCGCGGGTTGCCGAAGCATCGATAAAACCCGCGACACCCGTAGCACCGGGAATTGTTTTCCAAGCGGCAAAGCTTACGTTATCCAGCTCAGCCTGTAGCGAAAAGTCTGCCATCTGCTTGCCGTTGGGAATACTGATTTGCAGTTGCTTAACCAGACCCTCGGGTTGCAAAACGCCGATAATTTCCGGCACGCGGCCGCTTAACAAGCCACTGCCTCTAACAATTTCGGTTAGCTGACCAATATCAACCAGCGGCGCGGCCAACAACATATTAGTTACCTGTTGATCGTGGCGCGCGATTGATACGCTGGCTAAAGGCATGGTTAATGGCTCATCGCGCCATTGACCACTTAAGTGCTGCCACCAGATATCAATGCCACCTTGCTCATTACTTTTAGCCCCCAAGTCGACCGATACATCACTCAACCGCCACTGCGGGCTATCGGCGCGCTGGATAGCACCATCGTTAAGCTTCAGGCTAAGCTGCAGGTCCTGCTGCGCCGCCCGGCGTAACCACAATTCACCCGTCCAGTCATCGATTAACCAGTCATTGGCTGTCTTTGGTTGAATGGCTGTTTTGGCTTGAGTATCTGTCTTAGCTTTATTGGCCGTCTGGGCTTTATTAGCGTTATTTGCTGGATTAACCATCTCGGTTGACGCAGCAACAAACCAGGGTGACAAACTAAACTCCTGGGCCTGCACATAAATATCGACACTGGCATCACGGGTAAAAATATCGCCCTGGGTATTGGCCAGTATTTTAATACCATTGCCGTTGGCATCGCTTTGCTGAAAGCGAAACCGGCCGGCACTGCCATAGCGCTGGTAATGCATACCCATGGCAGGCAACACGGTTCTGGCAGTAGCGGAATCAGTATTAGCACCGGCAGGTAAATCAATCAGTACTTGCCCGGAATCAATCGACTGCAAGCGCCGAATAAAACCAGGCAACGATAGCGAATACGTTGATGGCCGCGCAACCAGGCCTCGCAAATGCCAACCGTTTGCCGATTTATCAAGTGATACGGACAGGCTTTGCAGTTGCGCACGCACAATACGTGGTTCACGCGCTAACAACGATGCCACCACATCAATTTGCAGTTCAGCGTTGGTAAGCGCCAGTACCGTATTGTGAGCAGCCGCAGCCCTGTCGTTAACATTACTGTCGTTATTAATAACCCGCTGGGCGCGCATGGTTCGCACGCGAAACACGGGTTTTAAACGATGCCACTCGCCGCTGAGCCCTTCAATTTTCCAATCAAGGCCGGTTTGCTGTTCAAGCTGGCTGACCAGCCGGGGTGAGATGGATTCGAGCTGGGGCATATAAAAACGCCCCGCACTAATAAACAGTGCCAACAGGATATAAATCCCAATCATCAATGCCAGTAACACCCACAAGCATCGATCAAATAGCCGCTGCGGAATCACAAGTCGCGGACCTGCCGCAACAATAGCGAACGGCTAAGACAGCACAACATCAAACTGCTCCTGGGTGTACACTGGCTCAACCTGGAACTCAATGAGTTTGTCCAGCGAGCCCTGCAAGTCTGCAACAATGGCGGAGTCTTCATCTAATAGCCTGTCGACCACCGACTGCGAGGCCAGCACCAGCAATCGATCGTTATCGTAGGCTCTAGCCTCGCGCAAAATTTCACGGAATATTTCTGAGCACACGGTTTCGGCCGACTTCAATGAACCCCTGGCATTGCAAACGCTACACTCCTCGCAAAGAATATGCTCAAGACTTTCGCGGGTTCGCTTGCGGGTCATTTGCACCAAGCCCAATTCCGAAAAACCGCCAACATGGCTGGTAGTTTTATCTTTTTCAATGGCTTTTTCCAGCGTACGTAAAATTTGTCGCTGGTGTTCCTCACTGCTCATATCGATAAAGTCGATAATAATAATGCCACCCAAATTGCGTAAGCGAAGCTGGCGCGCCAGTGCAGTTGACGCCTCGAGATTGGTTTTAAAAATCGTTTCTTCTAAATTGCGCTTACCAACAAAGCCACCGGTGTTAACATCAATGGTTGTCATCGCTTCGGTTTGATCGATAATTAAATAACCGCCAGACTTCAGTTGTACACGACGATCGAGTGCCTTACTAATTTCATCTTCAACACTAAACAAATCGAAAATCGGCCGCTCGGATTGATAAATTTCAATTTTATCGACAAATTCAGGAATAAATTCTTTGGCAAACTTAATCATGCCATCGAAACTGCTGCGACTATCAACGCGGATTTTTTCCAGCTCGGGGTACACAAAGTCGCGCATGGTGCGCTGGCAAACATTAAGATCTTCGTAAATTAAACTCGGCACCGGCTGCGATTCAATTTTACGTTGCAGTGCACGCCATAAACGGCGTATGTAACGAATATCGTTAACAAAATCCTGCTGCTCAATAAATTCTGCAGCGGTGCGAATGATATAGCCACCGTGCAATGCCAAGTCATCATCGTTGTCCAGCTCAGCCTCAAGCACATTGCCCAACCAACACCTGAGCGTGTCCCTGCGCTCGAAGTTATCAATGCGATTAGAAACACCAATATGCTGATTATTTGGCATATAAACTAAATAGCGCGAAGAAACCGACAAGTGGCAACTCAGTCGCGCCCCTTTAGTACCCAGTGGATCTTTTACCACCTGAACCAGCAAGCTCTGCCCTTCGCGCAATAACTGGCGAATATCGGTAGCGCCCTTACCACCATCGGCCGAGCCCTGTTGCTCAATATCATTAACGTGCAGAAAACTGGCTTTGTCCAGGCCAATATCAATAAACGCCGCTTGCATACCCGGCAGCACCCGAATCACTTTACCGTGGTAAATGTTACCGACAATACCGCGACTGCGTTCGCGCTCAATCACCACCTCTTGCAACACGCCGTTTTCGACTAATGCGACGCGTGACTCCAGTGGCGTCACGTTCATTAGTATCTCTTCACTCATGGTCGATACTTATCCATTCAATTCACCTCAAATCAACCGCTATAAATTCCTTTTTAAACCTCGGTGCCCGCGCTAAATCCAGCAACTAGCCAACTGGCCTTATTCCCGCTATTTGTAATAGCTGGCTGGTTTCAAACAGTGGCAGCCCCATCACGCCGGTATAACTGCCCTCAATTCGCTGCACAAAAATTGCACCAAGCCCCTGTATACCGTAACCACCAGCTTTATCAGCGGGCTCACCAGTGTCCCAGTACCATTTGACCTCAGTGGGGCTGATGGTTCTAAAGCTAACCTCGGTTTTATTTACCACATTATGAGTTAAAAGAGCAGAATAGTCGGTCAAAACAGCGGGGTTGTGGGTTACAACGCCAGGTAAATCGCGATTAGCGGGGGGTAAAACCACCGGATCGGGGTAGATCAGCGATACGCCAGTATACACCTGGTGGGTTCTACCCGACAGTCGGACCAACATCTGCGCCGCATCCGCCTCATCGACAGGCTTACCCAGAATAATATCATCGCAAACCACCACAGTATCTGCGGCTAGAATAACGCTGGCATCAGCATGGGCAACATCCACTAGCATGGTATGCCCAGCTCGCGCTTTTTCAGCAGCCAAGCGCGCCACGAAATCAGCGGGCAATTCGTCGCTGCGCTGGCTTTCATCGATATCGACTGACAGTGTTTGAAAACAATAGCCTAATTGCTGCAAAAGCTCAGCACGACGAGGTGATCGAGAGGCGAGGTAAAACGTCAGTTGTCGTTTCGTATGAGAGGACATCAATAATGGCTAGGCTAGCTACAGGCGCAAACGGTCAAAGCCGAGCTTAAACATAGGCCAGACAATGGCGCTTACCAAAGCCGGCAGTAAAAACGCCAGGCTATGATAACTACTGCCTGTAAGACCGTGCACCCAGTAACCGATAAGCTGGTGGATACCCATCAACACAAATACCACCGATGCCTGCTCAAATAAACTAAACATGCGCAAACGCTGGTGCAACAAAAAAACCAGATACGCCAGCACCGTCAGGCCCAACGCGTTTTGACACAGCACCGCGCCCTCTAAAATATCCAACATTAAACCCAGACACCAAGCAAACAACATACCTAAGCGAAAAGGGGCCACCAACACCCAGTAAATGATTGTCATTGCAGCAAACTCTGGACGCAACCAGCTGGCCCAGCCCGGCATAGGCGAAGCCGCCGCAGTTAATGACAATGCAACACTTAGCGCAACAATACCCCAAGGCATTAGCTGCTGGTTATCCATGGCGCGAATCATTACTTATAACTCAATAGCTTATAACTCAATAGTTTATGGCTCTCTATGAGTGACTCACAGCGCTGGCACTAAACGAGCAGCGCCAGCCTTTAACAACGACTGGGCAATCACTGCTTAAGTTCTCCAGCAAACACTAACAATACATAGCGACTGCGATCGAGCTTGGCGCTGGGGCGGGCAATAACTTTAAGAAAGTCTTTACCAGGGTCCTGCACAACCGACTCGACGACGCCCACCGGATAACCGACAGGAAATCGCTGACCCAAACCGGAGCTCACCAGTAAGTCGCCAGCTTTGATATCAGTGGTAGCAACCACATTCGGTAACAGTAAGGTATCGATTTGCCCAGAGCCTTCGGCAATAGCACGCACACCATTACGATTGACCTGCACCGGAATAGCGTGTCGCGAATCGCTAATCAATATCACCCGCGCTTGGGCGACATTAACCTCAACCACCTGCCCCACCAGGCCGTAGGCATCGATCACCGGCTGACCAATATAAACGCCATCGTCTTCACCTTTATCAATCACAATTTGCTGCTTTAACAAATCGGGCGATACGTTCACCAACTCCGCAACCAAAACACTGTCTTGCAGCACCGTAGACGAACTGAGCAACTCGCGCAATCGCACGTTTTCGGCGGTGAGTGATACCAACTTTTGTAGTTTGCCATGCAGCACCCGCGCTTCGCTATGCAGCCGCTCATTTTCGGCCATTAAGGTTTCGCGAGAAGTTAAATAAGAGTCCAGGCCCTGCCAGATATTGCGCGGCTGGTTGGCAATCCAGTAAAACGGCATGGCGACATAAGATAGGGCAACACGGGTACCGCCAGTCCAGTTGGTTTTGTAATCGGCGGCAATTAAAAACAGCGACAGCGAGCCAAGCACGAGCAAGCGTGCGCCAATTGAAGGGGATTTTCCAAAAATGGGCTTAATAGCGCAGCTCCGTCATTACTATTCGGTTCCAGTAAAGTGCCTTATTTTTTAGGCAAAACTGCACGCTCCGCGGCACAGAATTAACCGCGATTAGTCAGTGGACAGAAAATCAATATTATATTGATCCATCAATTCCAGCGCCTTACCTCCGCCGCGCGCCACGCAGGTCAACGGATCTTCGGCAACAACCACAGGCAAACCGGTTTCATTCGACAGCAATTCGTCGAGCCCGCGCAATAACGCACCGCCACCGGTCAATACAATGCCCGACTCAGCAATATCCGACGCCAGCTCGGGTGGCGATTGTTCCAGCGCACTTTTAACGCCTTGAATAATGATGGCCAACGCATCTTGTAGTGCATCCATCACTTCGTCGCTGTTCATGGTAAACGAGCGCGGCACACCTTCGGCTAGATTACGGCCCCGAACGTCAATTTCGCGCAAATCACTACCCGAAATAGCAGTGCCAATTTCTTGCTTAATACGCTCAGCCGTTGCATCGCCAATTAGGCTGCCGTAGTTACGACGCACATAAGACACAATGGACTCGTCAAAACGGTCACCACCGGTGCGCACCGAATCAGAGTACACTACGCCGTTTAACGACAGGATTGCAATTTCAGTGGTACCGCCACCGATATCGACAACCATCGAGCCGCTGGCCTCCTCTACCGGCAAGCCCGCACCAATAGCCGCTGCCATGGGTTCTTCAATAAGGCGAACCTCGCGCGCGCCAGCGCTGAGTGCCGACTCACGGATCGCTTTGCGCTCCACTTGAGTAGAATTACACGGCACGCAAACCAGCACCCGGGGGCTGGGACGAATAAAACTGTTTTTGTGTACTCGGGAGATAAAATGCTGAAGCATTTTTTCGGTGACCTGGAAATCGGCGATTACGCCATCTTTTAGTGGGCGAATGGCCATAATATTGCCCGGGGTACGGCCCAGCATGCGCTTGGCATCGGTGCCAACAGCGGCAATGGTCTTTTGTCCATTATGCATACGAATGGCCACCACTGAGGGCTCATCAAGCACAATGCCTTGCTCCCTTACATAAATCAGCGTATTTGCAGTACCCAGGTCAATTGACAAGTCGTTGGAGAAAATACCCCTGATAATTTTTAGCATATAAATCCGGTCTCTGTTTTCTGTGTCAGCCCGACTTCTGTAGAAACCTGGCAAACGGTGGAACTGTTTTTTATATCGGCACAGCCATTTATGTCAGCATTGAGAGCAATAAATGACACGAAATTCTGGGTTATTTGGCCAAATCACACTAACAAATGAACGAAAAAGCAGGCGCCAAATTATTTGCCCCCTAAAATAATCGGCAAACTGTAACAATGGCAGGGATTTAGGGCAAGGCTGAAATGTGATAACTTAGCGCTTTTAACAGTATTTTATTCT
Source organism: Pseudomonadales bacterium (assembly GCA_965659815.1). GTDB lineage: Bacteria > Pseudomonadota > Gammaproteobacteria > Pseudomonadales > UBA7434 > UBA7434. The sequence continues at coordinate 7,141 of CBFHXO010000015.1, read as the reverse complement.
GAACGGCGTGTGTGGCCCGAAAGCGAACAATATGTCACTGGCGAGTCCGAAAGGTACCGCAGATTGGCAAGCACGCACTACAAGTACGATAAAGACTCTCTTTTTTCCGAGCAGACAAGCAAATGACCATTACTCCCGAGCAGATTGCCAGCACAGCCGCGTTGGCAAAACTGAAAATTGGTGACGAAGATGTTGCCGAAATTACCCAGCGCATTAGCGCAATTCTCGATTTGGTAGACCAGATGCAGGCGATCGATACGAGCGATGTAGAGCCCATGGCGAATTCACTGGATGCGGTGCAACGATTACGTCTCGACCAGGCAAATATCCCGCAGAATCCGGCGCAGGCGCGCGATGCCTTTCAAGCGACAGCCCCCGCTACTGAAGACGGCCTATACCTGGTACCCAAAGTGATTGATTAACCCTTCTCACTGGCAAACCCGGGCTTTGTAAATTCATTACCGCAGACAAGATATTCACCATGACAAGCTTACATCAATTAACTCTGGCCGAAATACACAACGGCTTACAACAAAAGACCTTTTCTTCGCGCGAGATTACCCAACATTTTCTCGACCGAATTGCGCAGCACAACCCCACTTACAACTGCTATATCAGTATTGATAGTCAGGGTGCGCTAGCTGCGGCCGATACCGCTGACGCCGCGATTGCCGCCGGTGAATCCAAACCGCTGCTGGGCGTTCCCATGGCGCACAAAGATATTTTTTGCACCCAAGGCATTAAAACCAGCTGCGGCTCAAAAATGCTGGATAACTTTGTCCCGCCGTACGATGCGACCGTGGTGGCTAACTTTAAAGCAGCCGGCGCTGTAATACTGGGTAAAACCAATATGGACGAGTTCGCAATGGGCTCGTCTAACGAAACCAGTTACTACGGCGCGGTGAAAAATCCCTGGGATCTCGACACGGTACCCGGTGGTTCATCGGGTGGTTCGGCTGCCGCTGTCGCCGCACAGCTTGCACCGGCTGCCACCGGCACCGATACTGGCGGCTCAATTCGCCAGCCCGCAGCACTGTGCGGTATTACTGGCTTAAAGCCCACCTATGGCCGTGTCAGCCGCTACGGCATGATTGCCTTTGCCTCCAGTCTCGACCAGGGTGGGCCAATGACGCAAACCGCAGAAGATGCCGCCATTATGCTAAACGTCATGGCCGGCCACGACGCAAAGGATTCGACCAGCTCAGATGCCGCTGTCGAAGACTATTGCCGCACACTGGGCGATTCGATTAAAGGCTTAAAAATCGGCTTGCCTAAAGAATATTTTGATGAACGCCTAAATCCTGCCATGGCTTCGGTTGTGCAAGATGGTTTAAAAGAGCTGGAAAAACTCGGCGCTGAATTTGTCGATATTGAGCTACCCAACTCGGCACTATCGGTGCCGGCCTACTACGTGATTGCGCCCGCCGAGGCATCGTCAAATCTTTCGCGCTTTGACGGCGTACGCTACGGCTATCGCTGCGAAAACCCCAGTGACCTGCAAGACTTGTACACGCGCACGCGCAGCGAAGGATTTGGCGATGAGGTCAAACGCAGAATTTTAATTGGTACTTACGCGCTGTCTACTGGCTATTACGATGCCTACTATCGCAAGGCCCAACAAGTGCGGCGTTTAATCCAGCAGGATTTTGTCAAAGCTTTTGAAAAAGTCGATGTCATTGCTGGCCCAACCTCGCCCTCACCGGCGTTTAAGTTTGGTGCCAAAGTCGCCGACCCGGTTGCGATGTACCTCGAAGATATTTACACCATTGCGGTTAATCTGGCCGGGCTAGCCGCACTCTCAATGCCAGCAGGGAGCATCGATAACATGCCGGTAGGGCTGCAGCTGGTAGGCAACTATTTTGCCGAAGCAAAGATACTCAATGTCGCGCATCAGTTTCAAACCGCGACCGATTGGCACTTACAAACGCCGAACATTTAAGCGTATCGAACCTACGATACAACACGAAAGAAGATAAGGTAACAACAATGCAGTGGGAAACAGTGATTGGCCTGGAAGTGCATGTGCAGCTCTCCACCAAATCAAAAATATTCAGTGGCTCATCAACGGCCTTTGGCTCCGAGCCCAATACTCAAGCCGATGCAGTTGACCTGGCCATGCCAGGCACGCTGCCGGTAGCCAACCAACAGGCGTTTATGAACGCGATTATGTTTGGCCTGGCGATTGATGCCGAGATCGAAAAAAAGTCGGTGTTCGAACGCAAAAACTACTTTTACCCCGACTTACCTAAGGGTTACCAGACCACGCAACTCGAAAAACCGATCGTTGGCGCGGGCCATATTGACGTTACCACCGAAACCGGTGACACCAAGCGTGTACGTATTCACCACGCACATTTAGAAGAGGACGCAGGTAAATCGCTGCATGAGGATTTCCACGGCATGTCGGGCATCGATTTAAATCGCGCTGGCACACCGTTAATTGAAATTGTTTCCGAACCCGATATGAGTTCAGCCGCTGAGGCCATTGACTACCTAAAAAAAGTGCACGCCATTGTCACCTATCTGGGTATATCTGACGGTGATATGTCGCAGGGCTCACTGCGTTGCGATGCCAATGTTTCGGTGCGGCCCAAAGGTGAAGAAAAACTCGGCACGCGCACCGAAATCAAAAATCTCAACTCATTCCGCTTTATTGAAAAAGCCATACAAGTAGAAGTAGAGCGACAAATCGATTTAATTGAAGACGGTGGCAGCGTCACGCAAGAAACCCGCTTATATGACAGCGATAAAAATGAAACCCGCAGTATGCGTAGCAAAGAGGAAGCCAACGACTACCGTTACTTTCCCTGCCCCGACCTGCTACCGGTTGTGATTGACGACCAAACCATTGACGATTTACGCGCTGCCATGCCGGAACTGCCGGAGCAAAAAAACCAGCGCTTTCAAGCTGAATTTGGCCTTTCGGCTTATGATGCCTCAGTACTCACCGAAAACCGCGCCATGGCAGACTATTTTGAAAGCACTACCAGCGGCTGTGGCGATGCCAAACTCTCGGCCAACTGGGTCATGGGTGATTTATCGGGCTATCTGAATAAAAACGATCTCGATATCAGCGCATCACCCGTTAGCGCCGAGCAACTGGCAGGTTTAATCAGCCGCATTAAAGACAACACCATCTCTGGCAAAATCGCCAAGCAGGTGTTTGAAGCCATGTGCCAGGGTGAAGGCACGGCCGATGAAATTATTGCGGCTAAAGGCTTCAAGCAAGTCAGTGATAGTGGCGCGATTGAAGCAATGATTGACGAAGTGATTGCCGCCAGCGCCGACCAGGTGGCACAATACCGCGCCGCTGAACCAGACAAGCGCAAAAAGTTAATCGGCTATTTTGTTGGCCAGGTGATGAAGGTGTCCAAAGGACAAGCCAACCCTGGGCAGGTTAACCAGCTATTGGCGAAAAAACTGAACGATTAGATTAAGAGATAAAACACCATGGCATTAAAGAAAGACAAAGCGAAAGTCATTGACCCGGTTTGGGGAGAAGAGCGTATTCGCGAGTTTTTGCACTTGCAGCCACCGGCTGGAGAAAACGCCGATTTTCATAAACTGCTAAAAGCCTACCAAAGTATGCGCGCAGAAGACTTTGATACTTTTGTTGGTTTTTTTGTTGAAGCTGGTGGTGACTTGCAGGCAAAAGGTCAATTGGGCCAGGGTATTGCCGATACCATTTCAGGCCACCGCTATAGCCAACCCTACCTCGAGTCTATCAATAAGCGCAGCTAGCAACTTAGCCGCGGGCAATCAGGTCTTGCGGCTTTTCTAGCCCTAACCTTTCAAAAAAGCGCGCTGGTATTTCGGCATTGTTTTTATACACGTAGGTTTTACAAGGCTTATAGCCCAACTGGTCGGAAGGGTCGATCACAAACACCGGCACACCGTTGGCAAGAATAGACGTAATCTCCATTGCCGGCTCATGGCAACAGTAAATCGGAAAGTCTGACTGCTGGTAAGTCAGTGCGCTGGCAGGATTAACTTTCGCACCGTTGCGCGGCGCTTCATAGTGCCCATCGCGAATCAGCCTGGCGCCGCTGGGGCAAGGGTCTGGCATAAAAGTTGCCTTTTCGTCGTCTTCAACAACGGTAAAGGGCAATAGATGCAGACGGGTAAAGAAGATCAGCTTTTCGACTTTTTCTTTAAACGGCAACTTGCCGTCGGGGTCGATTGCAGCCGGGTTCATTACCTCGCGCAGCACCTGCATCACTACTGCGTCGCCGTAACTGCGATACAGCTCACTTAAAATCGCGGTGACACGCGACATCATGCCATCGTGTACGGCAAGTGCATGCTGATGCAGCGCTTCGCATTCCTGCTGGGCGCGATCGCATTGATCTTCAGCTACCAACGCACGAATGATATCGAAGGCATCGTCCCAACGCTGATATATACCTTCAACATCGATAAGCCGCTCGGGTGCATCGTCGGTTTCTATTGATGCCAGCACCTGGGCTAATTTTTGCGCGCCCTCTCGCTCGGTAAACACAGCCAACATACGCTTCTGCCAGCCGCGATAATTGTAATACATGGCCTGCATTTCATTGCGCATATCGTCGAGCTGCGCCACCGCCTGCTGCGTCTGCCCCGCCGCCAGCCATTGTGCAAACAATACCGCACTGGTCTTACCTGCTTCACGCAAGTAGTCCTCGCTAAAAAACCGTTCGGCCGTCTGTGACATACTGTTGTCCCACGTGGTTTATTTTGTTTATCGCTTCAACACAGTTGGAGTATAAGGGCAATTTATACGCTTTGTTAATCAACCAAAGGCGTCAATGAAACTTATACTAGATAGCTAAACCCTACACTCTGATCTGGATTTTTGCATGACAACAGCCGAGCTCGAAGCAATTGATATTTACGATCCGGACAATTACGTCGAAGGCGTACCGCTGGACGACTTTAAAAAACTGCGTGATAACGCACCGGTATTCTGGCATCAACATCCCGATGGTAGCGGTTACTGGATTATTAGCCGACATAAAGATGTGGTTGAGGTATCCAAAGACTTTAATACCTTTTCTGCGCAACGGGGTTTTGTGCTGGTCGATGATTTACCCGAGGATATTCTCAAGCAAGCTCAGGGTCAGCTACTGGGCATGGATCCACCCAACCATGGCCCTATTCGCCGCGCGGTCATTACACGCTTTACAAAAAAACTGCTGGCCGAACTTGAACCTCGTGTACGCGGCATTACCACCAATATTTTTGATCGCCTGGAAAGCAAGTTTGTCGATGGTGTATTGGAGTGCAACTTTGTCGATGACTTTGCCGGTGAACTTCCCACCTCGGTAATTGGTTCTCTACTCGGCGTGCCTGAAGATATGTGGCCGCAGTTACGTCACTGGTCTGACCTGCAAACATCAGCCAGCGACCCGGACATTGGCGGTACCGATGAAGAAACCCAGGCCGCCAGTATGAATATGGGCGCCTACGGTTATCAACTGGCCGAGCAGCGCAAGGGCGGCGATGGCGATGATTTAATTTCACTACTAATCAATGTCGATATTGACGGCCATAAAGTCACTGAAATGGAATTTGCATCGCTGTTTGTGCAAATCACCGTTGCTGGCAATGAAACCACGCGCGGCTTAATTGCCGGTGGCATGCATGAACTCATTAAGCGACCCGAATTTTATAATGACCTTGAAAGCAACCCTGAGAAACTGCCCCAGGCCATAGAAGAAATGCTGCGCTGGACCTGCCCGCTGCACTACTTTCGCCGCACCGCCACCTGCGATACCGAAGTCGATGGCCAGGCGATTAAAGAAAACGATCGGGTTGTAATGCTGTATTCATCGGCCAATTTTGACGAATCGGTTTTTGACGAGCCCGAGATCTTTGACATTTACCGCGAGCACAACCCGCATTTAGCTTTTGGTTATGGTATTCACCTTTGCCTTGGCGCCAATCTGGCCCGAATGGAAACGCGCATCTTTTTTGAAGAGTTTTTTAAACGCTATAAAAGCATTGAACAGATTGGTGAAGCCAAGCGCATTCGCTCAAACCTGGTAAACGGCTTAAAACAACTGCCGGTTAAAATCGTTAAGCGCGCATAAGGCTTGCACTCATCCGTCTTCACCAGTCTTTAACAGTTTTTAACTACAGGATTTAACTACAGGATTTAAATCACTATGCAACGACTTAAGGATCAGGTAGCCATTATTACTGGCGCCGCATCAGGTATAGGCCGCGCGACTGCGCTGCGTTTCACAGCAGAAGGCGCCAAACTGTTTTGTATGGATATGCAAGAGCAGGCGCTGGCGGACACAGCCAAAATGATCAGCGATGCAGGCGGCGAAGCCAAGACATGTATTTGTGATGTCAGTGACGAGGCGCAGGTTAGCGCGGCGATAAAGGCATGTGTTGATGCATTTGGCAAAATTGACCATGTAATTAATATGGCCGGCATACTGCGGTTTGGCGAGACGCATGAATTTGAAGCTGGGCATTTCGATCAAATTATGAAGGTCAATGTTGCTGGCACGTTTTTAATGTGCAAGGCTGCGTTGCCGCATTTAATTGAAAGCAATGGCAGCATAGTTAATGCTGCTTCGACCGCAGCGCATAGTGGTTTGCCCTGGGGGGCGTGTTATAGCGCATCGAAAGGTGCGATTTTGTCGATGACGCGGAGTATTGCGGTTGAGTATTCAGAGATGGGAGTCAGAGCAAATACTGTGAGCCCTGGGGATATTGTGACTGAGGGGATGGCGAATCCTGAGTTACCCAAGGGGGTTAATATGAAGTTGATGCAAAGGGCGATGTCGTTGACAGGGAGAAAGGGACCTGAGGTGATTGCCAGTGCGATTGCGTTGCTTTGTTCTGAGGATGGGGTTCATATTACTGGGGAGGATATTAGGATTGATGGGGGGACGTTGTCGTAAAGTTGGAGGGGGTTAGTTTGTTTTGGAATTAAGCTTAAGTTTTTGCTATTTTTCGGGATTGCTTACAGGGTTTGATGTGCGGGATGCCCTACTGGGCAGTTGCTTTTCTTTTGGTTGGTAGACGGATTGGACGATTTACTATTTTTCTTAATTGCTTATAGGGTTTGCTTTACGGGGTGCCCCGCTGGGCAGTCACTTTTCTTTGCTTGTGCAAAGAAAAGTAACCAAAAGAAAGCACATAAACGACC
>CBFHXO010000014.1:0-36571 GCA_965659815.1 Pseudomonadales bacterium | reverse complement strand
CGAGACACCATTCGTCGCTACTGGCGTAAAGAGCCCGGCAATTTACCGACTTTTGCCCGGAGATTGCACGGCTCTGGCGATATTTTTGAGCGTCGTGGCCGCAGACCCTTTGCCAGCATTAACTATATTACCAGTCACGACGGTTTCACATTGCGCGATCTGGTGAGCTATGAGCAGCGTCATAATGAGGCCAATGGCGAAAATAATAACGACGGTCACCGAGAAAACTTAGGTGAAAACTTTGGTGCCGAAGGCGAGACCGATAGCGCACCGATTAATGAAGCGCGGCGACAACAGCAGCGCAATTTGCTGGCAACCTTATTTATGTCGCAAGGTGTACCTATGCTGCTGGCCGGCGATGAGCTTGGCCGTACCCAGCAAGGTAATAACAATGCCTATTGTCAGGATAACGAAATCAACTGGCTTGACTGGCAAACGGTCGATGACGACCTGCGTAGCTATGTGCAGCGTTTAATTCGCCTGCGTCAAGCCTACCCGGTGCTAAGTCATCGCAACTATATTCATCCGCCAGTCAAAGCCAGTGGCGAAAATATCCAATGGTTAAATAGCGATGGCCAGCCAATGCGCGAAGAGCATTGGCAAGAGCACCATAATTTTTTGCTCGGTTATCTGGCCTCGAGTTTTGGTGACGATGGCAGCGCGGTGTATTTGCTGGTGATTTTTAATAACAGCCACCAGTCAGAAACCTTTCAGTTGCCCAGTTATTCTGCATCGCAGCAATGGCGCTGGGTGATCGATACTCAACAACTTAATGGTGCGCCCGTGGTGAGTGAGCTGGGTGTGGGCGAGCGTGTGAAAGTGGCGGCTCGTTCGGTGGCAATACTGGCCAGCGAACGCGATGCTTAATAAAATCTGGTAAATAAAACCCGGTGAATAAAACGCATTGAAAAATGACCATTTACAAAAAAATTGATAAAAATGTAAACAAGAAAACTGTCTTGCAGGAACTAAAACAATGAGTGCAACGCGTAAAAGCGATACCGTTAAAAACACTGCTGGCGCGGGTAACTTTGATATTGAGCCATTGGGTATGGATATAGAGCGGGTCGCTGAAGATCTTAATCGGCACTTTAGTTTAACGCTGGGGCGCGACGATGTAAGCGAATCGCATCGCTACCTGTTTAACGCCGTTGCGTTAACTGTGCGCGACCGATTGGTTGAACGCTGGCGTGCAACACGCGATCGCTATATTGCCGATCAGCCCAAGCGGATTAACTACCTGTCGATGGAATTTTTAATGGGTCGTGCACTGAGTAACGCCGTCATCAATCTCGATCTGGAAGAATCGATTCGCAATGCATTGGTGCGCTATGGCTGTGAATTAGAAGAAGTGATGCAAGAAGAGCATGATGCCGGTCTGGGTAATGGCGGTTTAGGCCGTTTGGCTGCCTGTTTTCTCGATAGTTGCGCAAGTCTGGAGCTACCGGTAACCGGTTACGGTATCCGTTATGAGTACGGTATGTTTCACCAGAAAATAAATAATGGCTATCAGTTAGAGGCACCCGATAGCTGGTTGCGCGATGGCAACCCCTGGGAGATAGAAAGCCCCGAAAATACCTGCACAGTTAAATTCTTTGGTTACAGCGAACAATATAAAGACCATAGCGGTCAGCTGCGCACCCGTTGGGTGGGTACTCGCGATGTGCTGGCTGTGCCCTACGATATGCCTGTGCCCGGTTATCGAAATGACACAGTGAATACCTTGCGGCTGTGGAAGTCTGAAGCAACTGATGAATTTGATCTTGATGAATTTAATGCCGGTAGTTACTCAGAGGCGGTGGCTGAGAAAAACAAGGCTGAACAAATTACCATGGTGCTGTATCCGAATGACTCCAGCGAAAGTGGTAAAGAGCTGCGTTTGCGCCAGCAATACTTTTTAGCCTCGGCAAGCTTGCAGGATGTGTTGCGCCGTTGGGTAAAACACATTGGCGAGGACTTTACCAACTTTGCTGAAAAAAATGGTTTTCAGTTAAACGACACGCATCCAACCGTTGCGGTTGCTGAGCTAATGCGTTTGTTGATGGATGAACACCTCATGGGTTGGGATGAAGCCTGGGACATTACCACCAAAACGCTGGCCTACACCAACCACACTTTACTGCCAGAAGCCCTGGAGCGTTGGTCGGTGCAATTATTTGGTGAACTGCTGCCGCGCTTGCTGGAAATTATTTTTGAAATTAACGCCCGCTTTTTGGCCGAGGTGGCTGAGCGCTGGCCTGGGGATATTGACAAGCAGCGGCGTTTATCGATTATTGAAGAGGGTGACTACCCGCAAATTCGTATGGCTTATCTGGCCATTGTTGGCAGCTATTCGGTGAATGGTGTCGCGGCTTTGCATACTGACTTGCTAAAGGCTGGTCTATTTTCAGAGTTTTATGAGTTATGGCCAGAGAAGTTTAATAATAAAACCAATGGCGTGACACCGCGTCGCTGGCTAGCACACTGTAATGCACCATTAACCGAGCTGGTTTCTAGCACGATTGGTGAGCAGTGGATTACCGACCTCGACGATATTGTTAAGCTGCGCCCTTATGCAGAGCAGAAAAAGTTTCGCGCTCAATGGCGCGAGGTGAAAAACACTAATAAGCAACGATTGGCTGAATTGGTTGAGCGCGATTGCGGGGTTAGCTTTGACCCGGCAATGATGTTTGATGTGCAGGTAAAACGTATACATGAATACAAGCGCCAGCTGCTAAATGTTTTGCATATTATTTATTTGTACGACCGCATTCTACGCGGTGAAACCGCGGGCTTGCAGCCACGTTGTGTGCTGATTGGCGGTAAAGCGGCACCCGGTTACGCCATGGCGAAAACGGTAATTAAATTAATTAATAATGTCGCCAGCGTCGTCAATAAAGATGAGCGTGCCGCACCTTGGTTGCGGGTGGCGTTTCTGCCCAACTATTGTGTGACTTCAATGGAAGTGATTTGCCCAGGCACCGACTTATCGGAGCAGATCTCCACCGCCGGTAAAGAAGCGTCTGGCACCGGCAATATGAAGTTTATGATGAATGGTGCGCTAACCATCGGTACGCTCGATGGCGCCAATATCGAAATTCGTGAGGCAGTGGGCGGCGAGAACTTCTTTTTGTTTGGTCTTGAGGCACATGAAGTGGTTGAGGCGCGTAAAGACTACCAGCCATCGGCCATTATTGATGCCGACCCCGATTTTGCCCGTGTTATGCACTTGTTGGAGTGTGGGCATTTTAACCTGTTTGAGCCGGGTATTTTCGACTCTGTGATCGCTTCGATTCGCAGCCCGCACGATATCTGGATGACAGCGGCCGATTTTCGCGATTATATCGATGCCCAGCGTAGGGTAGATACCGCTTATCGCGATACTGAAGGCTGGACGCAAATGAGTATTTATAATACGGCGGCCAGCGGGCGCTTTTCCAGCGACCGGACCATTAGCGATTACAGCCGCGATATTTGGGGTATAAAATGAGCAATAACGAAAAAAAATCAGAGCGCAGGGTTATAGGTGTAGAAACTGATCACACCGGCAGTATTGAGCAAAGCCCGCGTTATATTAGTCGCTTAACCAAAGATACTTTTGCGTTGGTCTTGGCCGGTGGTCGAGGCTCGCGCCTTTACGAGCTAACCAATTGGCGTGCCAAACCGGCGCTGTATTTTGGTGGCAAATACCGCATTATCGACTTTCCTCTATCGAATTGTATTAACTCGGGTATTCGTCGTGTTGGTGTATTAACGCAATACAAGGCACACTCGCTGGTTAGGCACTTGGTGCGCGGCTGGACGCACTTTAAAAAAGAACTGGGCGAGTTTGTAGAAGTGCTGCCTGCATCGCAGCGCTATTCTGATGACTGGTATCAGGGTACGGCCGATGCGGTATTTCAAAACCTCGATATTATTCGCGCCGAGCGTCCCAAGTACGTGATGATTTTGTCCGGTGATCATATTTACCGTATGGATTACGGCAATATGCTGATGGAGCATGTTGAAAACGGCGCCGATATGACTGTGTCTTGTTTGGAAGTACCCATAGAAGAAGCTGCAGGTGCTTTTGGTGTTATGGGTGTTGACGAATCAAACCGCGTTGTCAGCTTTGAAGAAAAGCCAGCAAACCCAGCGCCAATACCCGGACAGGAAAATCTAACCATGGCCTCAATGGGTAACTATATTTTCAGCACCGAGTTTTTGTTTGAGCAATTAAAGAAAGATGCGGCTGATCCTGATTCAAGCCACGACTTTGGTAACGATATTATTCCATCGATTATTGAAGAGCATAACGTTTTTGCTTACCGGTTCCGCGACCCGCAAACCAATGATCGTGCTTACTGGCGTGATGTAGGAACGCTAGATTCTTTTTGGGAAGCCAATATGGAACTGGTATCTCCTAAGCCGGCATTAAACCTTTACGACCCCGACTGGCCAATCTGGACTTACCAATCGCAGTTGCCGCCGGCAAAGTTTGTTTTCGATGACGATGACAGACGCGGTATGGCAATAGACTCTACCGTCTCTGGTGGTTGTATTGTCTCGGGTGCCAAGGTTAATCGCTCTTTGTTGTACTCAAATGTGCGCGTCGACTGTTACTCGGACATACGAGACTCGATTGTGCTGCCCGATGTGGTGATTGGTCGTCACTGCATCGTGCGCAAAGCGATTATTGACCGCAACTGCGTATTGCCCGAAGGGACACACATTGGTGTAGACCACGACCAAGACAGAGCCAATGGTTTTAGGGTGACTGACAAAGGTGTGGTGCTGGTTACCCGTGGTATGCTGGGCCAGCCGGAAGGTTTTGCCTAAGCGCGGCCTTTAGCGATAAAAAGCCTTTATTTATAAGAAGTCTATATCTATAAACTGCGAAAGCGCACAAGTGAGCGAGACAGGACGGATTGATGAATAAAACCATTGCCACACAGATCTTCGAAGGGCAAAAGCCCGGCACCTCAGGCCTGCGAAAAAAAGTCACGGTTTTTCAACAAGCGCATTATCTCGAGAACTTTGTCCAGTCGATTTTTAACACACTGAACGACGGCTCGGGCTGCGCAGGTAAAACACTGGTTATTGGCGGTGATGGTCGCTTTTATAATCGCACAGCGATTCAAACCATTGTGCGTATGGCTGTTGCCAATGGCTTTGCACGTTTACTGGTGGGGCAGGGGGGGATTCTCTCAACCCCCGCAGCCTCTTGCGTTATTCGCAAACACCACGCCTGTGGTGGCATTATTCTCTCGGCGAGCCATAACCCCGGTGGGTCTAACGGCGACTTTGGTATTAAATTTAATGGTGAAAACGGCGGCCCTGCTACCGAGCAGGTGACCAATGCAATTTTTAGTCATACCGAAACAATTCAGCAGTACTACAGTATTGATCATAATGATATTGAACTCGATACCGTGGGTGAAACCGAAATAGGTGAAACCACGGTACAAGTGATTGATGCCGTTACCGACTACGCCGATTTAATGGAATCGCTGTTTGATTTTAATGCCATGCGTACGCTGTTGGGTAATGGCCAGTTTCGCATGTGTTTTGATGCCATGCACGCGGTAACCGGGCCCTATGCTATCGAGATTTTAGAAAATCGTTTGGGTGCACCCGCAGATACTGTAATCAATGCTGTGCCATTAGAAGATTTTGGTGGTGGTCACCCCGACCCCAATCTGGTTCATGCGCATGAGCTGGTGAAATTGCTCAATGGTGATAACCCACTGGACTTTGGCGCCGCTTCCGATGGCGATGGCGATCGCAATATGGTGCATGGTAAAGGGTTTTATTTAAACCCCTGTGATAGCCTGGCAATTCTGGCAGCCAATGCCCGTTTGATTCCTGCCTATGCCGACGGTATTGCCGGTGTTGCGCGTTCAATGCCCACCAGCCGCGCAGCTGACCGTGTAGCCAAGGCACTCAAGGTTGACTGCTACGAGACGCCGACCGGCTGGAAGTTTTTTGGTAACCTGCTCGATGCGGGTAAAATTACGCTCTGTGGCGAAGAAAGTTTTGGCACTGGCTCATCGCATGTGCGCGAGAAAGACGGTTTATGGGCGGTGCTTGCCTGGCTAAATATTATTGCGGTAAGGCAAGAGCCGCTGTGTTCAATTACCCGCAAGCACTGGGCGCAATACGGCCGCGATTATTTTACCCGTCACGATTACGAAGGTTTAAATACCGAGCAGGCGCAGCAAATGATCGCTGGCCTCAAACAGCAACTCAATACCTTGCCGGGTCAACAAATTAACGATTTATTGGTAGAATCGGCTGATGATTTTCACTATCTCGACCCAGTGGATGACAGTGAAACTAGCGGCCAGGGTGTTCGTATTTTGTTTGCCGATGGTGGTCGTATTATCCTGCGTTTATCGGGTACGGGTACAGAGGGCGCGACGCTACGCGTTTATCTCGACCGTTTTGAAAATGACCCGGCGCTACTCGAGCTAGACACCCAAAAGGCTTTGGCAGCCCTGATCGATGTTGCCGATGCCTTGTTGGGTATAGCAAAACACACCGGTCGCACAAAGCCCGATGTGATCACATAAGCCCGCCTGGTGTTGATTGATTGTTACCGGGTAACGGAAAGCACTGAATGAATATACTTATGGTTGCCGCTGAAAACGATGCCTTGCCCGGTGGTAAGGTGGGCGGTATTGGCGATGTGGTTCACGCCATTCCCGTTGCACTGGCGACGGCGGGTCAACAGGTTGATGTTGTTACGCCTGGCTATCAGTTGTTTTCTACCCAGCCGGGTGCCAAAAAAGTAGGTACGGTTGATGTCGCTTTTTCCGACTCGATTCTAACGGTCGATATTTATCGCGTAGTGGCGAAAGTGCCCTGCGACAACGTTTGTTTATGGGCATTTGAACATCCACTGTTTGCCTGCGGTGGGGTTGGCAAAATTTACTGTAACGATGGTGAGCATAGACCTTTTGCCAGCGATGCCAGTAAGTTTGCATTATTTAGCGCGGCTGTTGCCAAGGCCATTATACAAAACACCTTTGGCCAGCTCGATGTTGTGCATTTGCACGACTGGCATGCGGCCATGATTGCCGTGCTACGCGCGTTCGACCCACAGTACAAAGCGCTTAAAAAAATTCATACGGTTTATACCATTCACAATTTGGCCTTACAGGGTGTGCGGCCGTTTGCACACGATGAATCGTCGCTGCAAGCCTGGTTCCCCACGCTTGACTATATCGCCGATGAGATTAACGATCCGCGTGCGCGTCACTGCATTAACCCAATGCGCGCGGGCATTAACCTCAGTGATAAGGTGCATGCGGTATCGCCCAACTACGCCAATGAAATTTTGCGCCCCAGCGATTATTACCAGGGGTTTTTTGGTGGTGAGGGTCTTGAACATGACCTGCAACGCGCCGCTGAAGATGGTCGTTTGCACGGCATACTTAACGGTTGTGAGTACCCTGGTAACAAGGTCGAGCGATTAGATTCTATTGAGTTATTGGTGCGCTGTGAAATTGAACAGCTGCAATGGGTGGGTAAACAGCCGCAGGTTGATAGCGCGCATTTTATTGCTCAGGCGCGGCTTACTCACTGGTTGGGTCTGCTGGCTGCTGATAACGAAAAGCGGCCGTTTATTGCGACGTCGGTAGGCAGGGTGACCGAGCAAAAGGTATTGTTGTTTACCCAGCTTATTAATGGGCAAACAGCGTTGGATCATGTGCTCGATACTATTGGGCATGACGGGCTGTTTATTATGCTGGGCAGTGGCGATAGCAAGCTGGAGCAGTTTCTAACCGAAGTGGCCAGCCGTCGTCAGAATTTTATTTTGCTAAAAGGCTATGCTGAAAACCTGTCGGATTATTTGTACAGCACAGGCGATTTATTTTTAATGCCCAGCTCTTTTGAGCCCTGCGGCATAAGCCAGATGTTTGCCATGCGCGCGGGCCAGCCCTGTTTGGTGCACGGCGTAGGTGGCTTAAGCGATACGGTGGCCGACAATAAAACCGGCTATGTGTTCACCGGTGACAATTTGCAAGGGCAGGCTGAAGCAATGATTGAGCGCCTGCAGGCGCTGATGCAATTGCAGTGCGACAAACCCAAGCAGTGGACTAAAGTGGCCAATGCCGCCGCCAAGGCGCGATTCTCCTGGGATGATACCGCCCAGCGCTATATCAGCGATTTATACCAGTCATATCGGTTGCCAGGCTGTTGAGGTGACCTTCGGCGGTTGATACGGCTGCTGCCTGACGCATTGCACGACTTAACCCAAATACGGGACGATCAGTCCTGCCGCTGCTACACCTGGCTCCCAAGCTGCGGTGATTATGGTATTCTTTCGCTGTTTTGCCTGTTTTTTCTACGCTAAATAGCGGTGTATACGACGCGCCCTTCGATGAGTCATTTTTTTTAAGAGATTGAGTTTTTAGTCCTATGTCAGACCAAGCAACCACAAACCAGTCAGCCCCAGGTAATGCTAATAATCCATCGGTAAAAATCGGTTGGGTGCTACGCGATATGATGCAGTCCACGGGTGTTTGGACCTTTGACAGCGAGCATTTGCAGGCGCTGGTACAGCATGCCCTGGCAGTGGGTTTTTCGAGTTTGGAAATTGGTGGTGGTCAAAGTTACCAGATTGCGCTGGAAAGCGGCGCAAACCCCTATCAGATTATTCGTAATGCCAAAGCTACCATGGATGCCGAGGGTGGTTGTTTGCCGCTGCAGGTACTGTTGCGTGGCGCTAACCAATTGGGTTTTCAGCACTACGATGTAGACATTCAGAAAAAGAACATCGATTTACTTATTGATGCCGGTGGTGATATCGATAAGCGTAAAACGCTGATCATACGAAACTTCGATGCCTTGAATGATCCGAAGAATTTGCGCACTTCTATTTCTTATATGGTAGAGCGTAATCTGGCGGCGAGTCAGGCAGGCGATCAAAAGTGTGTACATATTCAAACGGCGCTTTCCTATGTGCGGCCGGCAAGCGATGATAGCGATGCCTGTTACAGTGTGCAGTACTATGTTAATTACGCCAAAGCGCTGATAGCCATAGCAACAGAGGCCGGTGGCGAGCTTGATTCGCTGTGTATCAAGGATATGAGTGGTCAGCTGACGCCGAAAGAAGCGGCAAAGCTGGTGCTGGCGTTAAAGCAATTAGGCCTACCGGTGTTTTTGCACTGTCACAGTACCGACGAGGCGCGAGCCCTGGCGGTGCAGACGGTTGCGATACAAAGTGGTATTGATGGTATTGAAGTAGCGGTCGATCCGTTGTCTGGTGGTGCTTCGCATCATGATATAGAGAACCTTTGCTATTTCAACGGTGTCATTGGTACGGATGCAAATGCAATTATTGCGTTAAAGCAAACGCTGGTTAGGATTTTTGGTGATCGTGCGCGGGCGCGCAAAGACACCGCGATTCCGTTGGCGACATTAAAGAAGCTGGTGAGTTTAGGTATACCCGGCGGTGCTATTCCCTTTATTGTTAAGGATCTGCAAGCCAATATCTGCCCGCAGTTTGCGGTTGAGCTCGATGAGGCGTTGGTATTGTTTGAAGAGGAATTATTGGCAATACAAACGCGGTTGGGTTTTGTGCCGCTGGTGACGCCAACGGCCGATATTATTGCCAAGCAAACTATTAAGAGTTTGGGCAATCGCCAGCGCTCAGAAGCTTACCAGTTAGTTGACCCGCGTTTTTGCAAACTGGTGTTGGGGCACTATGGCCAGGTAATTAACCATGCCAATGGTAATGTGGTTGAAGTTGATTCATCGTTGGTTGAAGAAGTTAAGGTTTACTGTACTGGCATTGAGCCTGATCTTGATGGTTTGCGCAGTAAGGCGGGGCGTGTATACCCTGATCCTGTTGTTTTGGCGGAGCATCCCGCATCGCTGCGGGTTGATCATGATTTGGCGGGTGTTGAGGAATATGTAGAGGATTTATTTGATCGTTATCCGGTATCGTCGGCCAACTTTGGCAATTTGGGTGAATGTATCATGATGCATGTGATGCGACCTGCGGGTAAGACTGATCGATTGCTTACGCAAAATATTTTACGACCGACCCAAGAGCGGTTACGTATTATTCTTGATGAGACTTTGCATTTATTGCCGGGTAAAGATATTCCTGAGTCGCGGCAGCAAATGGCGGATGAAACCACCGATGTGTTATTGCTTGATGCCTTGGGTGACTATGATGGTATTGTCAATAGTATTAAGGATTTGGTGACTAACTGTCATTACGATGGTATTCACGATAGGTTGGATCAGAAAATGCAGGAGGTGGTGGAGCCGATTTGTGAGACCAATACTGAAGCGCGGGAGAATCGTTATTATATTGAGCGGCGGTTTGTGGCGTTGTTTGCTGCGGCGGTGTTTTGGGATTTGCAGCGGGTTTGTCGTCGTACGGGGTCGGATTCGAGAGAGGGGACGGATGAGATGACGGCGAGGAAATTAGATAGGATTATTTCTTCTACTTTGAGAAAGAGAAAGAGAGAAGGGGTTGGGCAGGCGAGTCGGTTTCTTTCTTAGTTTTTTTGAGGTTTTTTTTTGCTTGTGGGTGAGTTGAGGGTTTTGCTGTTTTTCTTAATTGCCTACAGCGTTTGATGCACGGGGTGCCCTGCTGGGCAGTCACTTTTCTTTGCTTGTGCAAAGAAAAGTGACCAAAAGAAAGCACATAAACGACCCGACGTTTAATCCCGAAGAAAAGAAGAGAGTCCCACATGCCAGCAAAGTCCCGTCGAACTCACCACCGAATATTACACAATATCTGACAACCCATTGGCTCTTCGGTACCGACTACTTCTACATGACACCTCTATCCGCTTCGCTCAGTTCGGAGAGATCTTTATTCTGTTCAAAACACAAAACCCGTCTAGGGGTTCTCGTATCACGCGGTGTAGGTAAATAGTGCAAGGTCGACTTTAAGACCAATGACAACTGTGGATAGCCTATTCGTAGCAGAACGTTTTGGTATGGGCAGAGTGCAATAGTAATGACCCTGACTACTACAAGCCAAGGTCTATGCGGTTCGCTGATGCGACACTGCAACGCAGTGCGGTGGTTTTATTAATAGACTTTGTTGTATATCAGATGAAGTTGGTGCCGAAAAGTAGTGTGGACGTGACAAGTGATAAAACGGCGGTACGTTTTTGCCCTGTTGTTTTATAAAGAGGTTTTGGTTACTTTTTTTGTGCAAGCAAAAAAAGTGACTGGCCTGCAGGACAAAAACCCGGCTATGGTAAAAGATCAACTAACAACAAAACTCCCCCGACTGGCCTTCAGGCCAAAAACACCATTTAATGCCCACTCTCCACCACCCCCATATCAACCACCCCCGCCAATCCAATATCCCTGGCATGCTCTTCAAACCCCTTATTCCGCCAGAAAAACGCCCCTGGCATTGTCGTCGGCACCACCAACACATAAAACAGCGCTCTACCCACCAACACCACACCCAGCGTAACAACCGCAACAACACCCCATGCAATAATCCCTACCGTGCCATTCACTGCCATTAAAAGTAACACAACCATCGCCACAATCACTGCAGCCATCACCCCATTACGGACAAGGTAAGTCTTACCAAACGTCGTAGTCTGAACATAATGCGACGCCGCCCCCTCATGCGCTGCCTCGGCATTCGCCCGCGCATGGCAAACCAAACCTATCGCCTCAACTGCAATGCCAACCAGCATCAACACCCCCATTGCCTGTAACACACTACCCACTTCAACCCCGGCAACCAAGGCAACCACCCCAGTAATCAACGCCCCTAACGATACTGTATTACCGCCAAAACTGGTCGCGGTCTGCCAATGATTCCAGAACGGCCGCGCCGGTATTCGATAGCACTTATACATATAAAACAAACCACCCGCAGCCCCTGCCACCGCCAATAAACCACTAACGTAGGCAAAAAATCCAAACAATGGCGACGCGCTTTGCAACAAGACCATTAAGCAATGCAAACCCGCAAAACCCATAAATATCGCCACCCCTAAACCTTCACGCGATACCGGCGAATATTTCAGATTATTAAAACCCCGATAAAAACGCATCGGCTTACCCAAATGCGTGGTCGATAAAAATAAACCAAACGCCGCCAGCGCCGCACCAATAAACGGCATTGCTGCATACCAGGACGTTTGGGCAAATGCGCTCATTGCGTCAATGCCCAGCAAGCTACCCAGAAACGGAATGACAAATGCACCAATACCCGCCTGGGTACACAGCGTAAACAAAACCAGTGGGTTCTCGCGAGAACTTAAACGCGCAATATTCCAATATCGGGTCTTACCATTTTTTGGATCTAACGCCGGCTTATAGCGGCCGGACTTTTTATCCAGCTGGTACTTGAGCGGCGCACTATCGGTGCGCGTCATTTCTTCCGGCAAACCCTTTTTTTGCTCAAAGCGAATATTGGGGTGAGAGATTGAAGGGTCGGGAAACCCCGGTATTGCGGTTTTGGCCTGCTCGCGATTGTCCGGGATATCCTCAACAACACCAAAATCCAGCGCATTGCCGACACAGGCCGAGACACAAGACGGCTTAAGCCCCACTTCCAGACGATCGACACACATATTGCATTTGGAAACCTGACCTTCAATAGGATCTAACTGCGGCGCGTTATAAGGACAAACCCAGGTACAGTAACCACAACCAAAACAGGTATCGGGGTCTTGCAACACCGCTCCGTATTCAGTGTGCTTGGTATAGGCATTGGTCGGGCAACCTTTTAAACACACAGGGTCATCACAGTGATTACAGGCCATGGAGATATTCATACGCTGAAAATCGGGAAAGCTGCCACCTTCAACATAACCTACCGAACGAAACGCTAAATGCGCCGGCGTTTCATTTTTTTCGGCACAGGCACTCTCGCAGGCATGGCAGCCAATACAATTGTCCGCATTAAAGTAAAACGCATGCTGCTTATTGCGATTGGGGTTGTCACCTACCGCAGGATTACCATTAATATACAACGACTGTTCACGGGGTACGGTTTCATCAACTAGCGCTATTAAATCGATGGGTTGATCGTAGACATTGGTTACCGGCGCATCTTCACGTGGCACATCCTGATGCGGCAGGCGCGCATAGTCAGGCTCGTTGGATCTCGCTTCCCAAATATTTACCGCAGCCATTAAAATGCCCTCCGCTGCAGGTTTAACTGCGCCGCCTGCTGCTGATTAACCGGTTCAATACGAACCGCACATTGTTTAAACGCCGGCTGCCGGGAGTACGGGTCAAGTAAACCCAGCGTTAGCCGGTTAACACAATCGTGATAGTGAAACGGAATAAACACCATATCTGGCGGCACACGATGGGTTAGCTGCACCATGACAACTGCATCGCCGCGCCTCGATACTGCACGCACATATTCACCTTGCTCAAGCCCTAACTGTTGTGCAGCATCGGGGTTAATTTCCATATACGGTGTAGGGCTAAATTTATTGATATTGCCAATCTTGCCGGTACGTGTGCGGGTATGAAAATGCTCAACCACCCGGCCGCTATTCATCCAGAACGGATACTCTTCATCGGGGCATTCGTTGTTATTGACAAAATCAACCGCAATTAAATTGGCTTTGCCATCGGAAGTCTGAAATTTTCCATCGGTATATAAACGCGCCTCGCCCTTTAGCCCCTCGCTGCTTTCTTTATAAGGCCACTGTATACCGCCAGCCTGCTCTATTTTGTCGTAACTCATGCCGCTGATATTAAGTGTTCGCCCCTCACCTTTTGAGAGCTGCTTCATTTCATCGAATACCATTTCGGTATCATCCGGAAATGTCATTGCCTCGCTGCTGGGAAAGCGCTTGGCCATCTGATTAAAAATCCAAAAATCCGGTTTCGAGTCGGCATAGGGTTTAAGTGCGTTGCGGGTCAGGTTAACGCGACGCTCGGTATTGGTATGGCAGCCCTGCTTTTCTGCCCAAACCGCTGCGGGAAAATAGGCGTGCGCGTATTGCGTGGTTTCAACATCCTGATAGACATCCTGTACAATCAGATAGTCGAGCTTTTCCATCATTTTGCGTATACGCGGTTGGTTAGCCATAGACGTTAATGGATTGGTAGCAACCAGCCATAAGCCTTTAATCTGCCCGGTTTCGATCGCCGGGAAAATATCGGTTTGTTTTAAACCGACTTTGGTTGGAAAAAAATCGGGAGCAACGTTCCAGAACTCGCCAATCTCCTGACGATGTTCAGGATTTTCTAATAGTCGGTAGCCGGGCAAGCCGGAGCAGGATGACCACTCGCGAGTACCCATGGCATTGCACTGGCCAGTAATAGAGAGACTCGTTCCACCGGGAACACCAATATTACCGGTAACCAGATTGAGATTATTGATGTTACACACACCATCGGAGCCATGGGTGCTTTGATTAATACCCATGGTCCAGATAGACATAGCGCATTTTGACTTAGCATAAATGCGCGCCACATTACGGATGGTATCTTCATCAATACCGCAAATTTTCTGCGCGCTTTTGGGGTTGTATTGCTCCACTGTTTCGCGCAGCTGATCAATGCCGTTAGTGTTGGCATTGATATATTCGTTATTCTCCAAACCTTCATCAAAAATCACATACAGCATGGCGTTAAGCAATACGGTATCGGTGCCGGGTGTAATGGGCAAATGGATATCGGCCCACTGGGCAAACATGGTCACGCGCGGGTCCACAACGATCATTGGAAAGTGGCGCTTCTCGCGCGCTTCCTTTAAGCGCCAGTAGATGATCGGGTGCTGTTCGGGCAGATTAGAGCCAAAAGCCATTAAGCATTCGGTATGTTCAAAATCGTCATAGCAACCCGGTGGGCCATCGGAACCGAACGATCGTTTGTATCCCGATACTGCTGATGCCATACACAAAGTGGTATTGCCATCGTAATTATTAGTACCTATGCAACCGCGCACCAATTTACCCAGCGTATAAAACTCTTCGGTAAGGAGCTGCCCGGTCGAAACTACCGCAAATGAGTCGGGGCCATATTTCTGTTGTATTTCACGGATTTTCTCTGCGCTTTTATCCAGCGCCTGATCCCAGCTGGCAACGCTAAAGGGTTGGTGAAAACTATCGCGCAGCAAGGGTACAGTCCCCCGCCCCGGCGACTCGAACAACTCTTGTTCCAAAATACCTTTAATGCACAGCTTACCGCGATTCACATCGGCATCGGCTTTGCCGCGACTGGTAACCACTCGCCCGTCTTCACCCAAGCCTAACTCAATCACACATCCAGTAGAGCAATAGTTGCACGTACTGTATTTCCACTCCGCCACTTCCTTAGCAGGTATTTTCAGTGGATTTCTTTTCTTTCTACCAAACAACATTAACCGGGCATCCCGTAACTACAAAACACTGCCAATAGAATCGGCGTGATAAAACGGCGCAACGTTTTTGCGCTTTTCTTTGGTTACTTTCTTTTTCGCACAAAAAAAAGTGACTGGCCTTCAGGACAAACACACCGCTCAAATAAGCCAATACACCTGAATAAAAACGGTAAGATAGCTTACTCCTTAATCACCACCTTACCATCCACCAACTCAACCGGATAAGTCCTCACCACCACATCCTTATCCTCCATACACTGCCCGGTCAGCAAATCATAATGCTGCTTATAAAGCGGCGATGCCACCACCGCCTTACCATTAACATCCCCAACAATCCCCCGCGACAACACATTAGCAAAGCCAATCGGGTCCCAATTATTAATCGCATACAACTGCGGTTGACTATCGGGCAAATAAAACAACGCCACCTGCTCATCGCGGTAAAGCGCGCAAACGCCAGCATTCGGCAATAAATCAGACTCACTACACAGCACAACAGCCTCCATTAAATAGTCAACACACTTATCAGCGCTTAGCTCACCTTGGCAATTAACAGCTCTTCTTTTTCTCGATCATTAGCGGGACGAATCTGCTCGCGCTCCTCAACAAACACCACATTAGGGTCTGACTGATCGGAGTTAACAAACTGCCTAAAACGCTTGCGGGTCTCAGGCGTTTCAATCGCCGTTTTCCACTCGCATTGATAGGTATCAACCACACGCTGCATTTGCTGTTCCAGCTCATCACAAATACCCAGCTTGTCATCAATCACCACCGATTTAAGGTAATCCAACCCGCCTTCGAGATTTTCCATCCATACTGAAGTCCGCTGCAGGCGATCGGCGGTACGGACATAAAACATTAAAAAGCGATCGATATATTTAATGAGGGTTTCATCATCAAGATCGGTGGCAAATAAATCGGCATGGCGCGGCTTCATTCCACCGTTGCCACAAACGTAAAGGTTCCAACCATTTTCAGTGGCGATGATGCCAAAATCTTTTGACTGCGCCTCAGCGCACTCGCGAGTGCAACCCGAAACCGCCGACTTTAATTTATGCGGCGAGCGCAAACCCTTGTAGCGATTTTCTATATCAATTGCCATCTTGACACTGTCTTGTACGCCGTAGCGACACCAGGTTGAACCCACACAGGACTTCACCGTACGCAAAGACTTACCGTAGGCATGTCCGGTTTCAAACCCCGCTTTGGTTAAGATCTCCCAGATCTCGGGCAATTGCTCCAGACGCGCACCAAATAGGTCGACCCGCTGGCCACCGGTAATTTTGGTGTAGAGATTGTATTTTTTACCTACTTCACCGAGCACGATCAGCTTATCCGGTGTAATCTCACCACCCGCAATACGCGGCACCACCGAGTAGGTGCCGTTTTTTTGCATATTCGCCATCGCTCTATCGTTAGTATCCTGCAGCGGCGCCAGCGGCTGTTCTAATACATGATCGTTCCAAAGCGAGGCGAGAATAGAGGCAACTGCGGGCTTGCAAATATCACAACCTAAACCTTCACCATGCTTTTCAATTAACTCATCAAATGACTGGATATTCTCGACCTGGCAAATATGAAATAATTCAGGGCGGGTATAGTGAAAATGCGGGCAGATATCGGTGTTAACCTCCATTCCTCGCGCCGCCATCTCATCATCGACCACCGATTTTAATAATGCGGCGCAACCACCACAGCCGGTGCTGGCTTTGGTTTCAACTTTGACCTCACCCAAACTGCAACAACCACCATCAATCGCCGAAACAATGCCACCTTTACTCACGTTATGGCAGCTGCATATGGTTGCAGTCATCGGCAATGACGAGGCACCCAACAATGGCGTATCACCAGTGGAGGGAAGAATTAACGCCTCTGGCGCTTCAGGCAACTCAATTTCATTAAGAAAGTATTGCAGCAACATATCGTATTCTGAGCAGTCGCCCACCAATACCGCACCTAACAGTTTTTTGCAGTCTTTATCGACTACGATACGCTTATAAACAGCCGCTCTTGGGTCGGAAAAAACATAGTCGAGCACCCCTTCGGCGCGCCCCACCGAATCACCAATTGCACCTACATCCACCCCTAGCAGTTTTAGCTTGGTGGACATATCGGCGCCGGTAAAGTTAATTTTTTCTTGCGTTAGCTGACTAACCGCTGCTTCGGCCATGCGATAACCTGGCGCTACCAGACCGTAAATAAAGTTACCCAATGCTGCGCACTCGCCTATGGCATAGATATCAGAGTCACTGGTGCGGCAGTGGTAATCGATTTCAATACCACCGCGTTGACCAATGGCCAGATCGCAGTCTTTGGCCAGTTGATCATAAGGGCGAATACCGGCAGAAAAAACAATCATATCGGTATCGAGATAATCATCCTCGTCGGCAAACTGCATGCGAAAACGATGCTCCGACTCGTCACCCAATGGCTCAATCACCTGGGTTGCCTTACTGGTATGAATCTGCACACCAAGCGCTTCTATTTTAGTGCGCAGCATTTTGCTGCCACCGGGGTCTAGCTGCACGCCCATTAACCCAGGGCCATGTTCCACCACATGCGCTTCAAGCCCCAGATTTTTTAATGCATTGGCGCACTCAAGCCCAAGCAAGCCGCCCCCAACTACTACTCCCTTTTTTACGTTTTTGGCAAAGGCTTTGATTTCGCCCAAATCATCAATGGTGCGATAGGTTAAACAGCCTTCCTGATCACCACCGGGTACCGGTGGTACAAAGGGATAAGAGCCGGTGGCCAGCACCAATTTGTCATAATCAAATCTGCGTCCACCCTGGGTTAACACATATTTTTCTTCGCGTTCAATACGAACAACTTCATCACCAAAATGCGCATCGACCCCCATATCGATATATTGCTCTCGCGTAACCAGCGCTAACTCTTCGGGCTTTTTGCCGCCAAACACTTCCGATAAATGCACCCGATCATAGGCCGGGCGAGGTTCTGCACCAAGCACAGTAATTTGCGCATGTATATCGGATGCCGCCAACTGATCGACATAGTGATGGCCTACCATGCCATTGCCTACAACAACCACTGTTAAGCACTGTTTTTTTGCTTTGCTATTCATTAAGTACGACTGCCCTTTCCTGTGATAATCAACTATTTTTCGCTACGACGGTTTGCCATGCCGTATTGCTACAAATGTTACATTGCAAGCATTAAGCCAAAGCACACAATACAGAGCACTTTTCTCAACGAATATTTATTCATTTAATTCATACACTTATGATTCCCGCCGCCGAGCTTAATGGCGGTGGTATCTGAACCGCGCAGTCATGCTCTAGATCAGTGCGGAGCATGCCGTGTCTTGGGGCGCAACCATAAAAAGCAACGGACAAAAGCTGCCTATTTGAAATACACAAACGACGGGCACAAAAAAAGTAGCTTTGAAAAGCTACCTTTTTTGTGCGCTTAACCCGTTAACAGCTAAGATGCAACGTTAGTTTCTTAACCAATAACACTAGAATGTCATACCAGTCCACAGCCAGAATATTTTCTTGTCATTGCCAATATCGCCGGCAGAATAGTCAGCGTATTTAATACCCGCATTGTAGTGCTTGCCAAACTTCTTGGCGGCCAGCAGATTTATTTCGTCACCCAAATCGGTCGAAGCTTCGTCAGACTCGTATTCATGATAAACAGCGGCCAGCTTAACACCAGCCACTTTACCACCAACAGAAAGATAGGTATCTTCTAAACCGTTACCACCATCAATGGTGCCAAACAATGAACCGCCCAAGAACACATCTGCCCAGCCATTAAACTTATGGACCGTTGCTAAAGGGGTTTGAAAATTCTCAACGCCATCATCTGAACCCAGTACTTCCTGACCAATTTTAGCGGTAACACCGGCAAAAGCGGCACCGAGCTCTATCCATGTATAATCGGTGTCAACATCGGCGGTAGCATTGTCCTGGCTGGCATATTCGAGCGCATAGAGAACGCTAAAATCGTCGCTTAACTTGGTCTTACCGGCAAAACTGGCACCAAAGGTATCCGTCTCGTCAAAACCGCCCTCTCTGGACAGGCTGTAGTTGTAGGCAACCAGTTTACCCAGGGGTGTTTGGTATGAGGCATTGATTAACCAGTCATTTGCGTTGCGTATATCAGCAAAGGCCGGGCTGTTAATGCGATTGCGTCGCCATAAATGCGAAATATCAATTTTTAAATCTTTGATCGGCGTAAACACTAAACGTGCGGCATCGAAGGTTTGACGATCCTGGCGCCAGCCAACATGGCCGATATGGCGCTGGCCATCCAAGGCTACCACCTGACGGCCCACCGTCGCGGTATAACCCTCGCCTTTGTACTGGATAAAAGCAAGATCAACCTCGGTATTTTCTGAATCGGGAATCAAGCCATTCTCATCATCGATACCAAACATATCTCGTGCATCTTCGAACTCAACTTTTGCGCTAAACCCTTTGTAGTTGCCGGTTGTGTAGCCTATCCGTGAACGAATGGTCAAACCGTCGCTATCGACATCGCCATTTTCGACATCTTCATAACGTATTCTAATATCACCGTTCGCTTTGCCGGATGTTATTGCATCGGTCAATGCATTTGCTGATACTTGCGACGCTCCCAGGCTTAGGGAAACGAGGGGTGCCGCGACTAAAGCCCCACCAGCCAGCGCAGTTACAACCCGACTGCGGCAATTTGCCAAAAATGTGTTTTCATAAGCCATGATGTTCATAAATCGTTTCCCCTTCTCGGAATTAGTTGCTTTCATAAATTGACCTTTGTTCTCCCTGCACCTTTGTTAGGCACTTTTAGCAATATCTGCTTTGTTATGTTTGTCTTGACTGGCATCTTTTGCGCTATCCGAACGCTTTGATGTAATAGGTTCTACTTTGCGCTGTTTGTCGTACAGGAATTTTAATACCTGCGAACGCAAATGGTTGTACTGCTCCATACCGGCCAGCTCTAATCTATCTCTGGGTCGCTCCAGCGGCACGTCGAGAATTTCACCGATGGTTGCTGCCGGGCCATTGGTCATCATCACAATACGATCAGATAACAATACGGCCTCGTCCACATCGTGGGTAATCATAATGACGGTGTTGTTAAGTTCGGCCTGAATTTCCATTAACGAGTCTTGCATATGCGAGCGTGTTAATGCATCCAGTGCCCCAAAGGGCTCGTCCAGTAGCAATACTTCAGGCTGCATGGATAGTGCACGCGCAATACCCACCCGCTGTTTCATACCCCCGGAGATTTCGTCCGGTCTTTTATCCATGGCATGATCCATATGCACCAATTTTAAATTGTGCTCAATCCACTCGCGCTTTTCCGCTTTGGATTTGCTTTTACCAAACACCTGGTCGACGGCAAGTTCAACATTCTGATATGCGCTTAACCATGGCAATAGCGAATGGTTTTGAAATACCACTGCGCGCTCAGGGCCAGGCACCGTAACCTCTTTACCGTTTAATAACACACCACCGGCTGTTGCCTGGTATAAGCCCGCAACGACATTGAGTACGGTGGACTTACCACAGCCCGAGTGGCCAATTAACGAGACGAACTCTCCCTCGTCAATTTTTAAATCTACCCCTTCCAGTGCCTTAAATGGCCCATGTGGGGTGGGAAAGCTCATATCAATATGGCTAATATGAAGTTTGCTTTGCATTGGATACTTTCTCCCGATCAATACTTTTTGGTTTTTATGCGGCTTTAAACCATGCCACTTTTAATAGTCTGGCTCAGCGCGCAGCGCTGGCTTTATCCCACGATACGAGGCGTTGAATTTGCAACATGCCGCGATCAAGCAAAAAGCCGATAAAACCAATTACCACTACTGCTGCCATAATACGGCTTAGCGATTCTGATGAGCCGTTTTGAAATTCATCCCAAACAAACTTACCCAATCCGGGGTTTTGCGCCAGCATTTCGGCCGCAATCAATACCATCCAGGCAATACCCAGCGATAGACGCATACCAGTAAAGATCATGGGAATCGAAGCAGGAATAACAATTTTGCGTACATGTTTTAGCGGCGGCAGTCGCAGCACCTGGCTGACGTTAACCAGATCTTTATCAATGGTTGCAACACCGACCGAGGTATTAATTACCATTGGCCACAAGCAACACAGCGTCACGGTAATCATGGAGTTTAAAAAAGACTTGGGAACCACTGGATCTGGAGTTACATAAAGTGCACTGACAACCATTGTCACCAGTGGCAACCAAGCCAAGGGAGATACGGGCTTAAATATCTGAATTATTGGATTAACCGCAGTATTTAAATTTTTGCTTAAACCGATGGCAATACCCAGCGGGATGGCAATAATGGCAGCAACCAGAAAACCGCTCATCACAGTAATCAGGCTGGTAACAATCTGGTCTAAAAAAGTTTCTTTACCGGTATAAGCACGTATTTTGGGCTCATAGCTCGGGTCTGCGGCAACGCGCTTGGCATTGCGTTGCTCCTGACGCTCGTAAAATGCGCCTTCTTTTTCACGCTCGGCACTGTGCTCGGTATGTAAAGAGCCAAACTGCTCCCATACCGCACTGGGGCCCGGAAACTTGCCTAAAGAGGTGTCAATATTTTGTGCCGCGACGGTCCACAAAAATAAAAAGCCGAGAATACCGATAAAAGGTATTGCCAACGTGTCAGTCAATACCGAGAGGCTTTTCTTAAACTGGTAATTGCTGATTGAGCGCATATTAATTGCTGTAGCCGCTGATTTACTTAAAGCCATGATTACATTTACCGCTGGTTACTTTTTTACTTCAAAACGCTAAGTCGAGATGAAAATGATCAGTGTAAAAAAAGAATCCGGCTGCAATCGCTGCCAACTGAGCCGGATCTAAGACACACAATCGCTACAGTTTGTCGCCACTCTTCAGACCAATAGGAAACTTCTCAAGATAGGCATTGGGCGCGCTGCCATCGTAGACAATGCCATCGATAAAGGTAGTTTGCGGCGGTTTAAAACCAGTTTCAGTATCAAAGTCTGGAAAACCTGCAGGGTCAACCAAGCCCTCGGCGATTAACGACTTGGCCGCAGCAGTGTAAAGGTCGGTGCGATAAACCTTGGCCGCTATGTCTTTATACCAATCGTCAGATTTATCTTCGGCTATCTGGCCCCATCGGCGCATCTGGGTTAAGTACCAAATCGCGTCCGAGTAGTAGGGGTATGTCGCGTTGTAGCGAAAGAATACGTTAAAGTCGGGCACATCACGCTTGTCGCCCTTCTCATACTCGAAAGTGCCGGTCATACTGTTGGCGATAACGTCGTAGTCGGCACCGACATAGTTAGATTGTGAGAGTATTTTTACCGCAGCCTGACGGTTGGCGTTATCGTTCTCGTCGAGCCAGATAGCAGCACGAATAAGTGCACGTGTAAGGCGAACGGTGGTATTTGGATACTTTTCGGCAAAGTCGGCGGTAATACCAAACACTTTTTCCGGATTGTTTTTCCAGATTTCGTAATCGGTAATCACCGGCACACCAATACCTTTAAACACTGCCTGCTGGTTCCATGGCTCACCCACGCAATAGCCGTAAATGGTGCCGGCTTCAAGGGTTGCCGGCATTTGCGGTGGCGGCGTCACTGAAAGTAAGGCCTCTGCATCAATCTGGCCTGAGATATCGCCTTTATGTGGCGCATAAAAACCGGGGTGAATACCCCCTGCAGCGAGCCAGTAGCGCAATTCATAGTTATGCGTTGATACCGGAAATACCATGCCCATGTTAAATGGCTTACCCTCATCGGCGTACTGCTCGACAACAGGCTTTAGGTAATCTGCTTTAATTGGGTGCACAGGTCGACCATCATCCATTTTTGGAATACCCGGCTTCATCGCCTCCCAAACCGCATTCGATACGGTGATACCGTTACCGTTTAAATCCATAGAGAACGGGGTAATAATATGCGCCTTGGTACCAAAACCAATCGTCGCAGCCAGTGGCTGGCCCGCTAACATATGCGCACCATCCAGGCGACCGTCAATAACGCCGTCTAGCAGCACCTTCCAGTTGGCCTGTGCTTCAATCGTGACATATAAGCCTTCGTCTTCGAAATAACCGTTCTCGTAGGCTACGGCGATGGGTGCCATATCGGTTAATTTAATAAACCCAAAGGTCAGTTCTTCTTTTTCTGGATAACCTAACGCCTCGGCTTCAGCCACAACGGTAAACAGCGTGGATACCGCCAAGCCAACAGCCAGCACCGCCGGAGTAATGGCGCCCTGCAAACGTGCAAGCGCCCCGGATTGCTCGGCGCGACTGGCCAAATCATTATTGGAGATAAAAAACAAAGACATACATAGGCTCCTGTTAAAATCACAAACGTGTTTGTTTCAGAAGCTTCTGTTACAAGCTTTATGCCAAAGATGTTTATTTTATATTTATCATAGACTTAGAGATTTTTTCGGTCGAATTTGACAGTCTCAGGCCAGCATTCTGTGCCCGCCGTGATCTACTTCGACTCACGCGTGCCTTGTAAATGTGCACGCTTGTTTAAAAACCGCATAATCAATCTCAAACATGGTAACTTGAATTAATACGGCTATTCATTTCTGTTTTAATGCGGTGCTTATGTGAAAATAGCGCTCGCTCTTATCCATCCGCTGCTCAATGTCGCGACTTTACTGATAAACCTAACAAGCCAGTGCCAATCGTATGCAAACACCTGTAACATCATCGCTAAGCCCGCCAACCTTTGTGGGCACGCTAGCCTGCGCTTGGGGAATTCTGGGCTTTTTTGCTTTATTAATCATAGCCATTGGCAAGCTGTCGTTAATCGCACAAACGGCAATTAGCCAGGGGCTGACCGCCTTGCAGTGGCTGCTATTAATTGCTAACTGCGGTTTTATGGCTTATTCGGAGGGCTATAAGGGTTTTCAAAAAAGCTACTCGCCACGACTGGCGGCCAGAGCGCGCTACTTGCTGGGCAATGCAAGCGTGCTGCAGATGCTACTGGCACCGCTATTTTGCATGGGCTTTTTTAATGCGCCAAGACGTAGAATTATTACTTCGATATTACTGACCTTAATGATTGTTATATTTATTGTCGCAATTCGATTACTGCCCCAGCCTTGGCGAGGGATACTGGATGCCGGCGTAGTGATTGGCCTGGCATGGGGTGTCATTGCCACCAGCGCCTTTTGTATTCAGGCGTTTACATCAGATTCCTTTGATATCGACGCAGAGGTTTGCTAATGCCAATCGCTAAACGTATACCCGCAGCTATAGCAAGCGTAAACTAAAACATAGCCATTACTTTCGATAAATTGCTAACTGCCGGGTAAAATCACCGGCTGCCGAAATAATTTTCTCCCTGCCCTGGCTAAACGCTTCGGCTAAGTCTGGCCGGATACTGGGCAGGCGCCCCAACGCTTTAAGCGCAATATTAACCGCTTCTTCGGGAAGCATAATGCCCTTGGGTGCCTCACCTTCTTTCAACGCAGGCATACCGCGCCTTAACCCTGGGGTATTCGTACCTTGCGGCGAAAACCCCAACACATCGATACCTTGCGGCGCAAATTCATACCATAATGCTTCGGCCAACGATAAATCGTAGGCCTTGGTTGCGGCATAGTTGGCGATATATGGCGCGCCAGTGTAAGCCGAATTTGATGCAACAATAATAATGCCGCCGCTACCGCGTTGCAGCATGGTCGGCGCATAGTGATGCACCAACGTTAACGTTGCCATACAATTCACTTGCACCGCTTTTTGCATAACCGCCAACGGTGTTTCAACAAAACTGCCGGTTGCGCCAACGGCAGCACAGCAAACCAGCATCCCTACCTCTATACCCTGCAACCGAGTTTGTAAGCCCAATAAAAAATCGCCATCCGCCAAATCACAGGCCACTGCCAAGGTTTTAACTTTGGCTTGCTCGGCAATATGAGCAGCTTGTTGCTGAGCTTTTTCAAGTTGCACATCGGCCAAAATAACGTTGAGCCCTTGCATCGCCAGCTGCGCGGCAAACTCGGCACCAAGCCCTTCAGCTGCACCCGTCACCAGTGCCCAGGGGCCATATTTCTCGGTAAATTGACTCATAACAGTTTTTATAAACGCATCGGATTAACAGGTTAACGGGGTTTTAAACAACAGATCATCTTATCGGGTTTAAAATAGCGCTGTAAATCACCAAACCGACCAGCTCAGCACGAGCAATACAAACGAGCCAACACAAGCCGTATCAGACAAAACAGGTCAAAAAAAATGAACGACACTGACTTTTTACAATACCTCAAAGATAAAGATGCCATTGAAACCATGGTATACCAATACGCCAGCGCGCTGGACCAACGCGACTGGTGCTTACTTCCGCCTATGGCAATCGAGACAATGGCCTATAACTATGGCGGCATAGTCGAAGGTTCTACACCACAATCATGGGTCACCATGATTCGCTCCAACCTCGACGGCTGCGGCCCTAGCCAGCATTTATTTAGTAATGTCCGTATTAGCACCGATTACAGCAACGCTACGCAACATAGCGCGATGGTAGACTTTTATGGCCGGGTCATGCACGCTGGCAAAGGCGAGGAGAAAGATATTTTATTTGATTTTTGGGGAGAATACCGCTGCAAGCTACTACGCATCGATAAGCCACAATGGCAGGGTTGGCGTTTTACCTTTGTTGAACAAGTGCCGTTTCACTTTACTGGCGATATGAAAATACTAAAAAGCCAATAGTCAACTATAAGTGCATTTCAAAGTGCTGGTGCTCTATACCATCTTCTAAATAAATTTCACCTTTGGCGATAAAACCCAGATCTGTGTAAAAACGGTGCAAATAGCTTTGGCCCGAAAGACAAATCAATTGCGCTGCCGTTTCGACTTTTACATACGCGATTGCATTACGCATGGCATCGCGCCCCAATGAGCGACCACGATAGCCTTGATCCACCACCAATCGGCCTATGGTTACAATATTTGAGCGCTTAACATCGACTTGATCTTTTGCTAACAAGCGTAACGAAGCGACAATGGCATTATTGTCAACGCCGCTAGTATCAATACCCAGTAAATGTATCGCCTGCCGATCTTGGCCATCGGCATCCAAATACGGGCAATTCTGCTCAACAATAAATATTTTTTCGCGCAACTGTAACAACTGGTATAGCTGCTCACAGGTCAACTGACCAAACCGAGTAAACTGCCAATTAATGCTCATAACTAAACACTACAACATGATCGATTTCGAGACGAATACCAATCAACTCATCAATGGCGTGATCGTGGTGGCTGGGCACCAGTGCCAGTAGCCTTTCACCATTGGCTAATGCCAGCGTATATAAAAATTCGGCGCCACGAAAATGACGACTCACCACGCGCGCAGTCAACTCACTTTCGTCGTCGTGAATAATATCATCGGGGCGTATAAGCACTTTGACGCTTTCGCCGGCAGCAAGCGTATCGCCTTGACTGTGTATCGGTTCGCGATCAAAACATCCTAAAGTGGTATTAACCTGTGTTTCGCTATGCATTTTGCCTTCAAGGAACACACCCTGACCAACAAAGTCGGCAACAAACGCGTTTACGGGCTGATGATAAATACCGTAAGCGCTACCCCATTGCTCCAGCATGCCGTTGTGCAGCACACCAATCGAATCGGCCATCGCAAAGGCTTCGTGTTGATCATGTGTCACCAACAATGCTGTGGTGTTGCTTTGCTTAATAATATCGCGCACATCGCGGCTAAGGCTATCGCGCAAATCGACATCGAGATTAGAGAACGGTTCATCGAGTAGCAGCAACTGCGGTTCAGGTGCCAGCGCTCTGGCCAGCGCAACACGTTGCTGCTCTCCGCCCGAGAGCGCGTGCGGCATTGCCTCGGCTTTACCGGCCAAACCAACTTGTTGCAATAGCGCAACGGCGCGCTTTTTTGCCTGCGCCTTATCCAACTTATGTAAACCAAAAGCGATATTATCGATAACGTTGAGATGTGGAAATAGCGCGTAATCCTGAAACACCATACCAATATTTCGCTGCTCGGCCGGCACCGAACGCTTGCCGTCACATAAAGGTTTACCATCAAGAT
Source organism: Pseudomonadales bacterium (assembly GCA_965659815.1). Taxonomy (GTDB): domain Bacteria; phylum Pseudomonadota; class Gammaproteobacteria; order Pseudomonadales; family UBA7434; genus UBA7434. The sequence goes on along the minus strand of CBFHXO010000014.1, from coordinate 9,262 downwards.
GAATTGCTCCGGTATTGATCGACTCAAAACCGGCAATACAACGCAGCAATGTCGTTTTGCCACAACCGCTTGGCCCCAGCAGACAACCAATACCACCACGCTGCAAATTAAAACTTACGCCTCTTAACACCGCTTGTCGATCGAACTGAATCGATACGTTGTCGACCTTGAGAAAATGGCTGACCGCAAGAAAATTTCCTGCCTCATTGTCGCGAATTGCACGTTCACTAGGCATCATGCTCAGACCTTTTAATTAACATAAATGCGGGCGCCAAACCCACCAATACAATTGCCAGTGCCGGTAATGCTGCGCGCTCCCACAAGCCTTCGGAGCTTAATTCAAAAATTCTCACCGCCAAGGTATTAAATCCAAACGGTCGTGTCATTAATGTAATTGGCAACTCTTTCATTACATCGACAAACACCAGGATCATTGCCGTGGCCAGCCCCCCTTTGATCATTGGCATATGCACTTTGCGCAACATCTGCACGCCTGAAACGCCCAGGCTTTTTGCCGCCGCATCGATAGACGGTGTAATGCGCAGTAAATTACTTTCCAGTGGCGTAAACGCCACCGCCATAAACCGCACACTGTACGCCAACATCATTACCAGCATCGTGCCTTGCAATAAAGGCGCTTGCAACAAACCATCGCGAAATAGTGGTTGCAGCAAAGCGGTATTACCCAACCATTGATCGATAGCGGCAATCGGTGCAAATAGACCCACCGCCAATACAGTACCGGGTAGCGCATAACCCAATGTGCTAATTCGCACTGCTGTTTTGGCAAAACGGCTGTGATGCGTGCGGGCAGCAAAGGCCATTAACATAGCCAAGCCTGCAATAATGGTCATTGCAATCAATGCCAGCGTAATAGAGCCGAATACATAAGCCCAAAACTGCCCGGTCAGCTCCAGCTCGATATTGGGTATTGCCCACCAAAGCAACTGCACACAAGGCAATACAAAGCCCAGCGTAAACACTAAGGTGCAAAACAACAAAGCCAGCCAGCGGTGCGCTTTACTCAGGCGCATACGATGCTCGGCCAGCTGTTTACTGCGCGATTGCGAAAAGCGTTGCGCAGCACGACTTTTACGCTCGAGTAAAGTAATCACCACCACAAAAATCAACAGCACCGATGCCACCTGCAATGCGGCGGGCAGAGAATACAAACCAAACCACGACTTATAAATAGCCGAGGTTAAGGTATCGTAGTTAAAGGTAGCAACGGTACCAAAGTCAGCCAGGGTTTCCATCACCACCAGCAAGGTGCCACCAGCAATCCAAGGGCGCGCCATAGGCAATGACACCTTCCAAAAACTTTGCCAGGCTGACAAGCCCAGTGACTGCCCAACCTCCAGAGAGCGCCTGCCCTGGGTCTGGAACGCGTTACGAACAATCATATAAGTATAAGGGTAAAGCGCCAGGCTTAACGCCATAACCACGCCACCGTAGGAATAAATATTGGGAAACCAGCGTGAAGAACCAAAGACGTCGCGCAAAAAAACCTGCATCGGGCCGGTGTACTCAAAGGTACCGACCAGTGCAAATGCCATGACATAACCGGGAATCGCCATCGGCAATATGAGCGCCCAGACAAAAAAGCCGCGTAACGGAAATTCGCAAACCGAGGTTAGCCAGGCCAGCCCCACACCGAGTAAGGTTGTTACCAGGCCCACGCCCAGCACCAGCATGATTGTATTAGTGACCGCTGACGGTAGCACGTATTGCAGTAAATGAGAGAGCACTGACGCATCGGGTTGGAGTAATGCGGACACAACACCCAGCAACGCCAGCAGCGTTGGCAATGCCATTACCAGCAAAAATAGATGCCAAAAGATTGACTTACGCACGCCCACGTTAATACCCGCTCCAGCGACAGTCGTTACTTATAACCGACTCTATCCATCAACTTCACCGCATCGGGTTGCAGCACATAGGCCTGACTCAAAGGCTGTGGGCTTTGTTTAAATTCTCCCCATTTCGCCACCTGTGGGTAGATATCAACGCTGGCATTGACCGGGTACTCCTGGTTAACACCAGCAAATAACGCCTGGGCGTCATCAGATACTAGCCACTCAATAAAGGCTTTTGCCTGGTCAGCATTATCACTGTGTTTGACAATACCGGCACCTGCGACATTGACATGCACACCACTGTCATTATTTTGGTTAGGCCAGAACAGTGCCAATGGCAAATCGGGCGTTTTGGTTTGCAGTCGGCCAAAGTAATAAGTATTAACAATACCCACACTGCATTGACCGACAAGAATCGCTTCCATCACTTTGGTGTCGTTAGAGGTTGGGTCGATGGCCAGATTAGCAACCCAGCTGGCGACTGTTGCCTCGGCTTGCACTTCGCCCTGCTCGGCAATCAGCATCGCCACCAGTGACTGGTTATAAACTTTTTTCGAGGTGCGTAAACATAGCTTGCCTTGCCATTGGGGTTCACCCAGCGCGCTATAGGTTGATAGCTGTTCGGGCTCAACTCGTTCGGTGCTGTAAACAATGGTGCGTGCGCGCAGCGACAAACCTACCCAAAAATCGTTATCGTCGCGTAGATAGTCAGGTACCCGCTGGACAATGGTTTCAGAGTTTAGCGGCGCCAATATACCCTGGCTAGCGGCAAAACCCAGGTTACCTGCATCGACAGTAATTAATAAATCGGCTTGAGTATTGGCACCTTCGGCTTTGATCCGCTCAATTAATACGCCCGCTTTATCGGTTGCGTATTCAATTTCAATACCCGTTTGGGCGGTATATAAATCGAATACCGGGCGAATTAAATGTTCTTTACGCGAAGAGTAAACCACCAGAGGCTCAACCGCAGGCGCTGCGTCGAGAGCGCTATTAGCAGGCTGTGGTTCTTCACTACAGGCGATTAGCAGCAAGGACCATAACAAAATTATTAGCGCCAAGAGAACACGGCGAATGCCCAAAGAGGTTGGACGAGTCACGGAAAACATCATTTAAAAAACCCTGATTGTTGGAGCGAGACACTGACTGACTTAAACCCGGCCATTTGACCATCTTTAATCGCCAAATGCAATTCATTCTCATTTAAGAATCGCAATCAAAAGGCATAGTCTAGCTATTGTCATAAAACGGAGAGCCATATCCGATTGTTGATGAAGATTAATAGCAGCCAAATAAAAAAAGTAGATATTATGCGGACTTACAGTTCATACAGCCCTAGGGGCTAATAACATAACAGCCAAACCTTATAACCGGGACCAGGATCTACCATGAGTTACAAAGCGATATTCTTTGATTTTGGCGGTGTTTTCACTGCCTCACCGTTTCATGCCGTTACCGACTTTGCGGGCACTTTAGGTGTCGAGCCGGGCTTATTTGCCGGCACGGTATTTGGTCAATACGGCGTTGATGGTGATCACCCCTGGCATCAAATGGAGCGCGGTGAAATTACCCTTGAGGATGCGCGGCAAAAAATCATGGCGCTGGGTGAGTCGCGTGGTTTTGAGGCTGATATTTACTCGGTGTTTGCCTCAATGGGTTCGGACGGTGGCGTTAACAATAAACTGGCCGACTATGCGGCCACCTTGCGGCCCAATGGCTTTACCACGGTTTGCGTTACCAACAATGTTAAGGAGTTTGGTGAGGGTTGGCGCAATTTAATTCCAACTGCTGAAATTTTTCATCATATTGTCGATTCTTGCGAAGAAGGAGTGCGCAAGCCCGAGCCTGAAATTTTTCATATTGCGTTGGAGCGCGCCCAGGTAAAACCCGAAGAGGTTTTATTTTTAGATGACTTTGAAGCCAATCTTGAGGCGGCAAAAGCGTTGGGAATTGACGGGATATTTGTGACTCCGGATGAAGAAAAAACCATTGCTGATTTAAAGCAGGCCTTAAAGCTTTAGATATTGTTCAAACACATAAATAGAATAACCACGAGCGTGCAAAACCATGAATGAACAACCGCTCTGTATTGTCGAAGAAAAAAAATCGCTATGTCGCATTTGTACAGCGCAATGCCCGATTATTGTTGGCATCGATACCGAAGGACGCCCGGTGTCGGCGCGGGGGGATAAAAACAACCCGTCGTCTGAAGGTTTTTTCTGCAATAAGGGCAAGCACTTTCCTGCCATGCACACCCACCCTAACCGCTTTCTGTCGTCACAACGCCGAAACGCCGACGGTAAATTAGAACCCATTGCATCGGCGCAAGCCATAAAAGAAGTGGCAGAAAAAATTCAGGCTATTATCGATCAATATGGCACGCGCGCGGTTGCGGTGTATACCGGCACGTTATTTTATCAACTGCCGCTTACCGCCTCGGTTGCCACCGCCTGGATGAATGCACTGGGTTTGCGTATGCGCTTTGCCAGCGGCACCATCGACCAACCCGGCAAACAAACCGCAGAGGCCGCGCATGGGCGATGGCTAGCCGGTAGCCATACCTTTGAAGAAAGCGATACTTGGATGTTGATTGGCAGCAATCCATTGGTTTCGATTTCGGGCGGCATTCCTCATGCCAACCCCGGCCGCAGACTTAAACGTGCGTTGGCACGCGGCTTTGAATTAATTGTGATAGACCCACGCAAAACCGAAACTGCGCGCCAGGCGGCGCTGCATATACAACCCAAACCGGGCACTGACCCTGCGGTGCTGGCAGGCATTATTCGAGAAATTTTCGAACAGAATTTAACAGACCAACAGTTTTTGCAAGACAATGTCGATGGCGTGGCCGAGCTGCGTAGCGCAGTTGAACGATTTAACCCGCAATATGTAGCCAGCGTGGCCGATATTCCCGCCGAGCAAATCATCCAGGCTGCAACGATATTTGCCGCAAACAAACCCGATGGTAGTGCAAAAAAAGGGCCCTGCACTGCAGGCACTGGCGCCAACATGTCGGGCTGGAGCAATATCAACGAATACCTGGTGCTTTGCATTAATACCTTATGCGGCCGCTATCGGCAGGCCGGTGATGAAGTGTTAAACCCCGGCGTGCTCACGGTTAAACGCGACTACAAAGCGCAGGCAGTACCGCCCTACCCAATTGATGGGTACGGCGCCGATATGCGTATTCGCGGATTTTCACCAGCGGTTTGCGGGTTGCCCGCATCAATTATGGCCGATGAAATGTTGTTAGAAGGCGAAGGGCAAATTAAAGCGCTGATTACCATTGGCGGGAACCCGATGAACGTGTTTCCCGATCAGCAGCGAACCTTTAAGGCGTTAAGCAATTTAGAACTTAATGTTGCCGTCGAGCCAAGGAAAACCGGAACTACCGATGTTGCTGACTATGTGTTGGCCTGCAAGCTCCCGCTGGAGACAGCAGGCACAACACTTTCAACCGAAAATTTAACGGTGCTATCGCCGGCACTGGGTTATACCGAACAATACGGTCAATATGTCGATGCGGTTGTTGAACCGCCTGAGGGTTCAGACTTACTGGAAGACTGGGAAATTTTTTACGCCCTGGCCCAGGAAATGAATTTGTCGCTAACGGTTGCTGCAGGTGTATTTCCTATTATGGGCGCCGACCGACCAAAAACTAAAATGGATATGAATAACAAACCCAGCTCCGAGCAAGTAATGGATATGCTTTGCAAAGGGTCGTATATTCCACTGGATGAATTGCGCGATAACCGCGATAAGGTTTTATTTAGCGACACTACTGTGACCGTTAAGCCAAAAGACCCAGGCTACGATGCACGATTAAATCTCGGTTCGCACGATATGCTGCGCGAGCTGGAGGAATTTGGCGACGGCAAAAACTATTTGGAAAACGGTTTTGACTACACATTAATAAGCCGTCGCACAGCCAATAGTTTTAATTCGGTGGGCACCGATATTGATGCGCTGCAACAGCGCTATGGCGGTAACCCTGCCTTTATTCACCCCGATGATATGAAAGCAGAAGGTATTGCCCAAGGTGACCTTGTAAGTATTCGCTCGAAATATGGCGAGCTAAAAGCGCATGCCTGCGCTGAGAAAACGCTGCGCCGTGGTCTGGTTGCGCTCACGCATGGCTGGGGTAAAAACCCCGGGCAAACGGCCAACCCAAAAGTGGATGGTGCGAATATCGGGCAGTTAATTAGTGTAGAGGAGCACTATGCGCGGTATTCGGGTATTCCTTTGATGAGTGGTATTGCGATTACCTTAACGCCTGCGTAAATCGGTTACGCCAGCTCCATGGCCGCAGGCAATACACCGACACATCGCGCCTAGTCCATATCGCTCAACAAATTTATTAAAACACACTATTGCAATTGATAATCATTCGTATTTATAATGGCCGCCAGTCAATCAAATCAGGGACTTACACCATGAAAATGCGCTTTCTTTGCGATATGCACCGCTTTGAGCTCGACAGCCGGCCAGAACGGGCGACCAATTGCTGGCAAAACAGCTACGATACGGGGCTGTTGTTGTATGAACAGCAAATGTGGTCCGAAGCCCTGCCCCATTTCGGTTGCGCGTTTGAATCCTCAGAAATTCTGCTTTCCAACCGAGTACTGAAACCACAGCTGGGCTACGACCTGTTTACCAGCTCTGCCTTGCTGCTTGTCGATACCTTTAAAGCACTGAATTACATTAACCAAAGTCGCGAGGTTTGCTCATTGGCAATGAATCGCCTGGAACATGAACTGCGAAAAGCACCTAATGCAATACACCTGATTAAACAGCATTTAAATAAGTTATACCCAGCAATGCAGTCACTTGAGCAACAACCGTTTAGCACGATTAACACCGATACAAAACTAGCGACAAGCCGCACAAAGACCGCAGCTGTCATCACACTAAATACCGGTAACGGTTAAACGCCGAGCCAGCTATGCGCGCGACACGAAATAAAGAAATAACACACAATGGGCCCAGCCATAGCATAGCGGGCTGTTTATCATTAAACCATGCCTCAAAACCCAGTCGATACGACACAACATACGTACAGCTGGAATTACCAGCTAGCTTGTTGCAAAAATTAATTGATACCCGACAATTATCACTGGCCGACTGCCATTGTCTTAACGCCCCCTCACAGCGTCAGCTGCACGACTTATTACTTAACACGCTCAAAGTCGGTCACTGACGCCAGGCACAAAGCCACTATTTTTTACCAACGCTTTGGTTCCGGTATTTCTTAATTTATCGTACGAGAGCATACTGCTAATATCAAACATCCCCGTGACAATCACATATAACGAATCACTCTCAGATACTGGTGGTGAGTTGAATGTACAAGCGCCACTTAACTGAACTGGTTTCGAGACCATCGCGTAACCCCCTACTACCGATACCCTACGGCAAACCACATTCGCAAAAATCACCGTCGCAGCGTTTACGGAGTCGACACCATTCACTACCGAGTTGGTAAAAATTATATTGAAATCATATCTATCGTGGGCCGACAAGATTTCTTACGCCCAGAATCAAGTGAACCCAGTGGATATAACAGTCGCTGATAAAAATCCAGCTATCAAATTAAAGCAGGTACCGACTCGAATTCAACAACCAGATCCATCGCAAATGCTTTCATCAAAACACTATATCTACTGCCTCAACGGCTCTGTAAAAGACCAAGGCCATATTCGCCTATATGCTGAATTCCCACGCTTACACTGGCGAGACGCCTGTCCAGCAAAAGTGCTTGAGGAAGATCAACAAAACAACGTTGTGGCGATGAAAGCGCAAGAATCAACAGCGAAATAAAAGGCCTCGTAAGCAAATACGAAAAAGAGGTTAATCTACTCGAAGGCCTACGGTCAGGCGCGGCCCTTGTAAAGGACATAGCCTCTGGTGACTAAATACTTTAATCATACATATTGAATTAAGCTCTACCCCCAAACTCCCCTGTAGTGGTAGACACGTTAATCATTTCACCATTCACAATATACTCGGGCACCTGCACTTCAATACCGGTGCTTAATTTGGCTGGCTTCGAGCGCTTGGTTGCCGTGCCTCCCTTAAGTTCAGGAGGCGTATCAACCACTTCAAGCACCACATTAGCCGGCAGTTGAATACCAATGGGTACATCGTCAATAATCTGCACAAAAACGCCGCTTAAACCCTCAGAGATATAATCGGCCATATCACCAACCACATCGGCATCAATCATATACGGGGTATAGTTTTCATCATCCATAAATACAAAGGTATCGCCATCCATATATGAGAAACTGCTTTCACGCCGCAACAAATCAACTTCGGTTATTTCATCGTCGGCGCGTAAACTTAAATCGCTTTTATTGCCACCGGGCACTGAATACATGGTGAAGCGATAGGTGACATTACCTCCGCGACCCTGGGCCGAGGACTTTTCAATATCGCGTATTTGATATACCCCATTGTTATGTTCAACAACATTACCTTTTTTGACGTCACTGGCTTTCATAATCGGTCTCTCTAATTGTTGGCGGTTGCCGGTCTTAGCATTTGACGGCAAAGCCGATTATAAGCATTTTTGCTAATCAGCGTAGGCGTTGTTTGCAATAATCTGCCATTACGCGCAACGCCAACATCGGATGCACACCACCCAGTGCATGCTTGGCCAAATTATCTTCCGCAACAAAGTACTTAGGGTATTCAATGTCATTGACCTCCGAACGATCGCCTACCTTGCCCAATAGCTTCACAGATTCGGCTCTTAAATACACGAGATGCAAGATTTTACCCACATTGCGGTATCGTTCCGCTAGTTTATCGATAACCTATAAAAGCATAAACCGTAGAGCATGTGTGAATCTCACGTAACTCAATACTGATTTGCTTGGCATATTCCCAGGCAAATACTTTGGCTGGGACGATAACATCGAGAACCACGGCAACGACGAGGTCGGTCGCAACGGTTGCCGCAGATAATACCAAAACCAATATCAGCACATCACGGCGGGGTTAAAACTCAACATACAGAAATATCTCTTTAATGGGCGGCAACACGTAACGACGGCGCGATACGAATACGCTAAAAAAATGGGTTAATGCAATAAGTAAGGTGGGGCAAAAACCACATAGTCGAAAGCAAAGACTCAACTTGGCAATAATGCATATCACCATCAGCTGACAACACACTGGTAGCAATAGCGAATATGACTGTCAATAAACGAGGCCATAAAAGTAAACACCATGCCCAGAGCCTGTACGTGTAGTTGATTATTGTAACCTTCAATGTTGTAACCAAGCTTAACTCAGGGATTGGGCGTGCGGCTAAAAAAACGGTGGCTAAAACCTACTATAACAGGGATGTTATCGTGGCCTCACAAGGAGGTAGTTTTAGTTTTAGCCAGCGTTTTTTTACCGCA
>CBFHXO010000013.1:0-36660 GCA_965659815.1 Pseudomonadales bacterium | reverse complement strand
TTCTTAATTGCTTACAGCGTTAAAAGCACGAATTGCGCCGTTAGGCGAGCCAATACAGCAAAAAAAATAGCCGCGCAAATAAAAAAACAGCAACCAGTTTCCCAATTGCTGTTTTTACTCAAAAGGCAATAAGCGCGCTTTCAACTAATCAGAACTAACCTTCAGCACCAGCTCATTCTTCCTAACGCTAATCGCCACGGTTCCGCCACTCGCCGACAACTCACCAAACAACACCAACTCTGCCAACGGCTTCTTAATGTGTTGCTGAATAACCCGACCCATCGGCCTCGCCCCCATATTTTTATCGTACCCCTTCTCAACCAACCAACGGCGCGCTTTGTCGTCCACCTCAAGCACCACTGACTTGTCATCAAGCTGAGTTTGTAATTCAACAAGAAACTTATCAACCACAGTAAGTACAATATCTTCACTGAGCGGATCAAACTGGATAATTGAATCCAAACGGTTACGGAATTCCGGGGTAAACATTTTGTTCACCGCCTCCATACCATCAGTTGTATGATCCTGCTGGGTAAAGCCAATACTACGACGGCTAATGGACTCTGCCCCCGCATTGGTCGTCATAATTAAAACAACATTTCTAAAGTCGGCTTTACGACCGTTGTTGTCGGTAAGCGTGCCGTGATCCATCACCTGCAATAACAGGTTGAAAACCTCAGGGTGCGCTTTTTCAATTTCATCTAATAAAACTACACAGTGTGGGTTTTTAGTCACCGCATCAGTCAGCAAACCACCCTGGTCAAAACCAACGTAACCCGGGGGTGCACCAATCAAACGCGAAACGGTATGACGCTCCATATACTCCGACATATCAAAGCGCACTAACTCCATACCCATTACCGTAGCCAGCTGGCGACTCACCTCAGTTTTACCAACACCCGTAGGACCCGCAAATAAAAATGAACCAATTGGCTTATCAGGCGAAGTTAAACCCGCGCGCGATAATTTAATGGCGGCAGACAAAGCCTCAATCGCTGGATCTTGACCAAACACCACATGTTTCAAATTGTCTTCGAGCTTGCCCAGCGAGGTTCGATCGGAACTACTGACATGCTTGGGCGGGATATGGGCAATTTTAGCAACTACCGACTCAATTTCAGTCACACCAATTTTCTTTTTGCGCTTGCTGGCTGGCAACAGTCGCTGATAAGCACCCGCCTCATCAATCACGTCGATTGCTTTGTCAGGCAAAAAGCGTTCGTTGATATAGCGTGCCGCCAAATCCGATGCGGCTCGCAGGGCTTTGTCGGTATATTGAATATCGTGATGCGCCTCAAAGCGACTTTTAAGCCCTTTAAGGATTTTATAAGTATCGGCAGCACTGGGCTCATTGACATCAATTTTCTGGAACCTGCGCGATAATGCCCGGTCTTTATCGAAAATTGAGCGATATTCCTGGAAAGTAGTCGAACCCAGACAACGCATTTCACCTGAACTCAATAATGGCTTAAGCAAGTTAGAGGCATCCATTACACCACCTGATGCAGCGCCAGCACCAATAATGGTATGAATCTCATCAATAAATAGAACGGAGTCTTCATGCTTTTTCAGTTCATTCAAAAGTGCTTTGAAGCGTTTCTCAAAATCACCGCGATACTTGGTGCCAGCTAACAGCGCACCCAAATCGAGTGAGTAAACAATGCTATCGGCCAGAATATCGGGCACTTCATTATCAACAATTCGCTTGGCCAGGCCTTCGGCAATGGCGGTTTTGCCCACTCCTGCCTCACCTACCAATAATGGGTTGTTCTTACGCCTGCGCGCCAGTATTTGCACTACGCGCTCAACTTCATGCTCGCGACCCACCAAGGGGTCGACGCGCCCTGCCTCTGCTTCGGCATTCAAGTTTAAGGCATAGGCCTCTAAAGGGTTATTTGAGGTGCCCTCTGCGCCTGCTGTCTCTTCATCAGTGGCTTCGTGCTGCTCAGATGCACCATCGTTTTGGCCCGATACCTTGGAGATACCGTGACTGATGTAATTGACAATATCTATGCGGGCCACATTCTGTTGTTTTAGCAGGTATACCGCCTGGCTCTCCTGCTCACTAAAAATAGCTACCAGCACGTTGGCGCCACTGACTTCTTTTTTACCCGAAGACTGCACGTGAAAAACAGCACGCTGCAACACGCGTTGAAAGCCAAGCGTTGGCTGCGTGTCACGCTCTTCATCAGCTTCATCTAATAAGGGGGTTGTCGAATTAATAAACTCGACCAGGGAGGTGCTGAGTGTTTTTAACTCAACACCGCATGCGGTCAGGACATCAGAGGCCTCCTGATTGTCGAGCATCGCAAGCAGTAAATGCTCCACTGTCATAAACTCGTGACGCTTGTTGCGTGCGACTTTAAAGGCGCTATTGAGTGTATTTTCTAGCTCTTTGTTGAGCATACTTACTTCCTCATACTTCTAGCTTTATTATACGTTTCTAACAACAATTGTGATCACTCTTTGAGTGCTTCAATTTCGCACAGCAAAGGATGCTGGTTCTCCCTGGCATACTGATTCACTTGTGCCGCTTTAGTTTCTGCGATGTCGCGTGTAAAAGACCCGCATACTGCTTTGCCCATAGTGTGGACAGTTAGCATCACCCGGGTTGCTGCTTCACGATCGTGGTTGAAAAAGGTTTCTAATACTTCAACTACAAACTCCATTGGCGTGTAGTCGTCATTTAGCATAACCACGTTGTACATCGATGGGACTTCGAGTTTGGGTTTTGCGCCCTCAACTACTACGTCACTATCGTGCCCAACATCGTGATCAACATCTGCTGAGTCACCGCTCATAAATAATGGTAGTAGAAGATCTTCGTTTTGATTGCTTTTCATGTTTTTTTTTTGCCGCTTAAGCGTGAATTGAAATCACATAATACAGATTAGTTGAGCTTTGCGCTTCTCGCATTTTACTTGACTAATAAAGTCAGGCGCGTTAAAAAGGGAATGTTTAACCTTGTAGAAAATAGCTAACATACTGAAAATAAAGACAAAGTAAGCTAATTATTGTACACGCATCTTCCGTGACGATTAAATTGAGGGATTAACAACCATGCAAACCGGTGTTGTAAAGTGGTTTAACAATGCAAAGGGCTACGGCTTTGTGCTCTCCGATGAGGACGGAAAAGACGTATTTGCCCACTATTCTGCGGTAGAAATGGACGGGTATCGAACCCTTCGTGCCGGCCAGTGCGTCGCCTTTGAAGCAATTGACGGCCCCAAAGGCTTACACGCCGTCAGCATCAAAGTGCTCGACGCCGCCCCACAAATTGCGTTAGAAGGTGAAGCCACCGCTGAAGCGGCAACCAATACCGCCGACTCGTTGGCCTAGGCCACCAGTTAAAACCGGCAGCAAAAACATTACAGCTTCTAATGTTTCAGATTCCAGACTCAGATTCTATGATTACCACCTCTGTTTATTATCGAGTCAAAAATATCAGTACGATAAAACCCGTTCAATAAAATCAACACAATAAAAAAGCCGCCTTAAAAGTCGGCTTTTTTATTTCTCTTGTCGATGAGCCAGACACTACCACCTTAGCCCATATGCTTGATGACCGCAGCACCAAACTCAGACGATTTGAGCAATGTAGCACTGTCCATTAAACGCTCAAAGTCATAAGTCACCGTCTTGGCTTCAATTGCGCCTTCAACACCTTTCACAATCAAATCGGCTGCTTCATTCCAACCCAGATGTCTCAACATCATTTCAGACGATAAAATCACCGAGCCCGGGTTTACTTTATCTTGCCCTGCGTACTTGGGTGCAGTACCGTGGGTCGCTTCAAACAATGCAATATCGTCCGACAGGTTTGCACCCGGTGCAATACCGATACCGCCAACCTGAGCCGCCAGCGCATCGGAAATATAGTCACCATTCAGGTTTAGCGTCGCAATTACACTGTACTCATCAGGGCGCAACAGGATTTGCTGCAGCATCGCATCGGCAATCACATCTTTAATAATAATCTCTTTACCGGTCACAGGATTTTTCATGGTCATCCATGGGCCACCATCAAGCAGCTCGGCGCCAAACTCTTCAGCCGCCAGCTCATAGCCCCACTCTTTAAACGCACCTTCGGTAAACTTCATAATATTACCTTTGTGCACCAGAGTTACCGACGAGCGGTCCTGATCAATCGCGTATTGGATCGCCTTACGCACCAGGCGCTTGGTACCCTGCGAAGACACGGGTTTTACACCAATGCCACAATCGCTGGGAAAACGGATTTTCGACACGCCCATTTCATCGCGCAAAAACGCAATTACTTTATCTGCTTCTTCGGTGCCCGCTTTCCACTCGATACCGGCGTAGATATCTTCAGAGTTTTCACGAAAGATCACCATATCGGTTTTTTGTGGCTCTTTGACCGGCGAGGGAACACCAGAAAACCAGCGCACTGGACGTTGACATACGTACAGGTCAAGTTCCTGCCTAAGCGCAACATTAAGCGAACGGAAACCACCACCAACCGGTGTGGTTAATGGCCCTTTGATCGCGACTTTATACTCGCGAATGGCATCGAGTGTTTCGGCCGGAAACCAGTCGCCTTCATATTTCTCTGCCGCTTTCTCACCATTGTAGATTTCCATCCAGGCAATCGACTTGCTACCGCCATAGGCTTTCTCTACCGCCGCATTGGTTACCGCCAACATGGGTGGCGTAACATCCACACCGATACCGTCACCTTCGATATAAGGAATAATGGGGCGATCAGGGACCGTTAGTGATCCGTCTGCGTTAACTGCGATTTTGGCGCCATCTTCAGGCACAACGATATGTTGGTATCCCATAAAGGAGTTCTCCGCTAAGCTTTCATTGGGTGCGATGTTGATCTAAGGTGCAATATGTTTTCTAACTGGCCTGCATCTAAATGCGCTATTTACAGCGACGTGAAGTTGCAGTGGCATGAAAAAAGACAAGCGAAAACAATAATTACTGCGATTTTCGGCGCGAGAGTATACCACCGCGACACACTGTATGTCCTGCCATAATATGACGGAATTTCAATTCAACTGATCAGGGTATCACTCTAACGTTTTTCGCCGTTAAAATAGTGCTATTCGTTATCTTACCGCGCTAGTAAAACCGCGGGCGCATGAGCATTGCATTTGGAACTCTTACTGTTTAATAAGCCTTTTGAAGTGTTGTGTCAGTTCACCGACGTAGAAACGACGGCCAAAAGCCCTGCCGGACGCAAAACACTGGCCGATTTTATCAACCGTCCGGGTTACTACCCTGCAGGTCGGCTCGACTATAACTCAGAAGGCCTGTTAATATTGACTGATAATGGTGCAATGCAACAGCGAATTGCTTCACCCGCGAACAAAATGCAGAAATCCTACTGGGTTCAGGTTGAAGGCACACCCTCTCCCCAGGCGCTTACACAGCTTAGCGAAGGCGTCTTGCTCAAAGACGGTAAAACATTGCCCGCCCAGGTTAAGCTGCTGGCAGAGGCCCCGACCGTATGGAACCGACAGCCCTGCGTCGCCCAACACCGCGAGTGCAACAGTCACTGGCTTGATATCGCCATAACCGAGGGTAAAAATCGCCAGGTCCGGCGAATGTGCGCAGCGGTGGGACATCCGGTGCTGCGCCTGATTCGCCACCGCATCGGGCCATGGCGAGTCGACGACATCGCACCAGGGCAATATCGCGTTGCCAGCATTAATTTGCCTAAACAAACGCCAGCCGGTGCCAATAAACGAACAACGCGGCACAAGTCCAAACACAATCGCAAACCGATAACTCGCTAAAACCGTCTAAACTAATGTGATAGGCTTAAATCATATCGAGCGAGCACCCGCAGGCTTTATGAGTATAAAAAACACCCAGCAAGCAGTTGCCCCCATCGCAGCTAACTTTGCCCCCCATGTCACAGTTGCAACCGTGGTTGAACGCGATGGACGCTTTCTTTTGGTTGAAGAGTACTCCCACGGCGAAACCGTACTTAATCAACCGGCAGGCCATCTCGAAGCTAATGAATCCCTGATTGAAGCCGCAGTGCGCGAAACACTGGAAGAAACCCGCTGGCATATTGAAGTGACTGCAGTTCTCAATATCAACCTATATCGCTCGCCACGCAATGGCGTGACTTATCACCGCACCACATTTGTAGGCAAGGCACTTCAAGAGGAGCCACAGCGGCAGCTTGACGAAGGCATTATCCAACCGCTTTGGCTGACGCCCGACGAAATTGACCAGCGGCACGCAGAATTGCGCAGCCCTTTGGTTAGCCTTGCTGTTAAACAATACCTGTCTGAGCCGCATTATCCTTTGGCGCTGATTGGCGATTGCCGTTAGAATACTCGTCCGGATTTTTAGCGATAGCTATTTCAATTAAAAAGCGCTAGCTGACCCCAGGGCGATCACAGCTCCGTTTTTTTAAACCCTGTTTTATTTGCTTATGAGTAAAGTTATTGTCGGCATCTCAGGTGGTGTCGACTCCTCTGTTACCGCCATGCAGTTATTGGCAGAAGGCCACCAGGTCGAAGCCCTGTTTATGAAAAACTGGGACGAAGACGATGGCAGCGAATACTGCACTGCACACACTGACCTCGAAGACGCCTTGCGCGTGTGCGACAAACTCGATATCGAACTGCATACCGCCAACTTTGCACGCCAGTACTGGGACAACGTTTTTGAACACTTTCTTGCCGAGTATAAAGCTGGCCGCACACCTAACCCCGACGTATTGTGCAACCGCGAAATCAAATTTAAGGTATTTGCCGATTACGCCGAAAAACTCGGTGCCAGCTTAATTGCTACTGGACACTATGCCCGCGTACAACATCACGAAAGTGAAACACAACTCCATAAGGGGCTGGACCCCAATAAAGATCAAAGTTATTTTCTGCACGCCGTTGAGCAACAAAAACTGGCTAAAACACTATTCCCAATTGGTGAAATGCAAAAGCCAACAGTGCGCGAACTGGCTAAGCGCGCGGCACTGGTTACCCACGATAAAAAAGACAGCACAGGCATTTGCTTTATTGGCGAACGTCGCTTTAAGGACTTTTTGCAACGCTACCTCCCCGCTCAACCGGGGCTGATTGTCGACGACCATGGCAATACAATAGGCGAGCACCAGGGTTTGATGTATCACACCATTGGGCAACGCCAGGGCCTGGGCATTGGCGGTGTTGCCGATGCAGCACAAGCGCCCTGGTATGTTGCACAGAAAAACCTCGACACTAACACCTTAACTGTGGTGCAGGGCAACCAGCATCCGCTTTTGTTCGCCAGCCAACTGCAGGCAATAGAAACCCACTGGATTAATACCCCGCCCGAATTACCGCTGCGCTGTATGGCGAAAACCCGTTATCGCCAGGCCGACCAGGCCTGCACTGTATTTGCCTGCGAGGCTGGTAATGCTGACGGCTTAACAGTGGTATTCGACGAGCCGCAGCGCGCTATCACGCCCGGGCAATATGTCGTGTTCTACCAGCGCACCCAATGCCTTGGAGGCGCTGTTATTCAGTCTACGCTTACCAAATAAACGCGCTGAACAAACACACAGAACTCTCACAGCAAAACACACAGAACACTTACTAAAGACTCACCGAACAACAGGCAGCCAACGTGACCGATACACAGTTCCACACGATTGTTTACCAGGCCAAGGCGCTGTCCGCCGCGCTTACCGCATTAATTCAGGTGCAGCAACTGGCCAGCCAGGGGCGCTGCGACGGCGAGCTTAAACAGCTGCTTTATGCCAGCCTGCTGCAAACCGACGCTACGCACCCCGATGAAATTTACCCTGATAATAGCGTGTTTAACGCAGGTGCCTTTCAGCTAACCGCACTGGTTGAGCAAGGCTTTGACCTGCCGCGTCGGCAGCTGCTGGGCTATCTGGTTGCCGCCAATAAGCTGGCCAAAGAACTTATGGCCAACGCCCCGCTGCAAGCCAAACTGAAATCAGAAATCACCATTCTCAAGCATAGTGATTACGCTAATGGCGACGATAACGATTGCGATAGTGAGAAATCGTTAGACGGCGCTGCGGCAACGGCCGAACAAGCCACAGAGTTAATCGGTGAAAACCCGCTAGCACTCGACCAGAAGGTGGCCCGCATCTACGAAAACACCTTAAGTACGCTGCCCTATCGTATTCATATTAATGGTACTCAGCGGCATCTGGAGCGCGAGTCGATTCGCACCCAGGTGCGAGCACTGTTGCTCACCGCAATTCGAGCACTGGTTTTATGGCGCCAGCTAGGCGGCAATGCGCTGCAGCTCTTGCTCAAAAAAAACGCCTACGCCCAGATTTGCAAACAGGCCATTACTGCCTATTGATAAACCCGCAGTGCGGGAATGTGCCAAAGCGGCAGCCACCAGGTTAATTTTACCGCCCCACGGCGTTTGACTGGCTATGCGCTTTTGCGCATAGTGTGCGGTCTTTAACGTGCACTACCGGAAACCACAAAACACGCTATGCCTAACTCAATAAAAGCTATTTCCCCTATCGACGGGCGCTACGCCAGCAAGGCCGCGCCACTTAATGAAATTTTCAGTGAATACGGACTCATTGCCGCGCGGGTTCTGGTGGAGGTACGCTGGTTACAGGCGCTGGCCGAGCAACCCGGTATTGCCGAATTGCCGCCGCTAGGTGCAGAGTCGAATGCAGCGCTCGATGCGATTGTCGCCAATTTTAGCGAAGCCGATGCGCAAGAGATAAAAGCCATTGAGGCCACCACCAATCATGACGTTAAAGCCGTTGAATACTTTTTAAAGGCAAAGCTCGATGCAATTGATGACCTTGCAGCGGCGAAAGAGTTTATTCATTTTGCCTGCACCTCAGAAGATATCAACAATCTGTCGCACGGCGTGATGCTGCAAGCAGGCAAACTGGCACTACTGCCTGTCATGCAGGAAATTGTCGATACCCTAACGCAATACGCGCACGAATGGGCCGCGCAGCCGATGTTATCGCGCACCCATGGCCAATCGGCTAGCCCAACCACGGTAGGTAAAGAACTGGCCAATGTGGTGGCGCGGCTGCGTCGCCAAATTCAGCAATTTGAATCGGTTGAAGTGTTAGGCAAAATCAATGGCGCGGTCGGTAATTACAACGCGCACCTGTCGGCCTACCCGGACATTGACTGGGCAGCCCACGGCCAGCGCTTTGTCGAATCGTTGGGTTTAACCTGGAACCCCTATACCACGCAAATCGAACCGCACGATTACATTGCCGAACTGTTTCATAGCCTGGCGCGCTTTAATACCATTGTGATCGACTTCGACCGCGATATCTGGGCGTATATTTCGCGCGCCTACTTTAAGCAAAAACAGGTAGAAGGCGAAATTGGTTCGTCAACCATGCCGCACAAAGTTAACCCTATCGATTTTGAAAACTCCGAGGGCAATCTTGGCCTGGCCAATGCAATACTGAATCATATGGCCGAGAAACTGCCGGTGTCTCGCTGGCAGCGCGATTTAACCGACTCGACCGTACTGAGAAATATGGGGGTGGGCTTTGCTTACAGTCTCATTGCTTTTCAATCGACGCTCAAAGGCCTGGGCAAGCTGCAGCTCAATGCCGAGGTTCTAGATGCCGACCTCGACGCCGCCTGGGAAGTATTAGCCGAACCACTGCAAACGATTATGCGCCGCTACGGTGTCGACGAGCCCTACGAAAAACTCAAGGCCCTGACCCGCGGCAAACGCGTTGATGCCGAGTCCTTAAACCAGTTTATTCAAGCGCTGGATATTGATGAAGAGGCAAAAATGGCGATGCTGGCATTAACACCGGCAAATTATATTGGCCAGGCAGAACAGCTGGCAAAAAGTATTTAGCTGGCGGTTAGCCAAAGCTGCGCGTGAGCTAACTAACCCTCAAGCTCCTTTCTGATCGGGCCACAGCGTTTTAACTAGCACCAAAGTGGTGACAGCGGCGGTAACGAGTGCGGTCACCATTGCCACCAGGCACACAGTGACCAGCAAAAGCGTCGACTGTTTGGCCAGGCTAACGAGCAGCATAGGTTTGCTCCGCGTAAGTTAATACTCTTTCCATCCAGTCGTAAATGGCCTGATCACGATCAGGTAAAAACGTGACCAATTCTTCCGAACTCATAATGCTGGCAAAGTCTTCACTGGCATCGGCAATCACTACCGCAGGCAACCCTTCATGGGTAGGATGGCCCCGCTGGGCTTCATGCCGGCGTTGCTCGTCCCAATAGCCCACATCAACATGCATTACCACAAAGCGCTCATCAATACGTACCCGCAAATCACTATTTTTCATATAACGATTGAGCAATACGCAGCGATCACACCAGTCGGCACCAAACACAACCATAACATCGCGATCTGTGGCCCTGGCAATGGATAACAGCGCCTCCATTTGCGCAGCACCAACCGTTGCATCGGTATCTTGCTGCTCTATCTCGCGGCGCTCAGTGCTGGCACCAAGCCCCGAGCTGTAAATCACCGCTAATGAAAAAAACATAAGCCAAAACAGATTGACATAACTCGTAATGGCGCCACATTGCATCATGTCCGTTTTCACACAAGCGATACCCTGCTGGTTCATATCTCCTGCCCTACCTGTTATTTTTATTCGCGCAGTTTTTGGTTAGCGCTGTTTTTTAGTAACATGTAAAAATGCAGCGAGTATCATACCCATCAGAGCAATAATATTTAATTTCAGTGATTTAAGCGAACTTTAATAGAAAACAGATTAATATTATGATCGATAAATAGCCAAATAAATCGACAGTTTACGCCGAGGTATGCATGCCGCACTCACGGCCATCGTGGACTTTGGTGGGGTCGAAATAATGTCGGCAAGAAATCAAGGCGTTAGCCTCCATATAGGCCTCAACCTGATCATCGGACCAATAGAATAATGGCGCAACTTTTAAGATACCCCGGGCATCCATACTGACAATATCTAAACCTTTGCGATGTTCGGTTTCCTGCTCGCGAATACCGGTTAGCCAAATTTCCGGCTGTAATTCGCTAAGCGCGCGATCAAAGGGTTCAAGCTTAACTTGCCGGGTAAACTCTTTATGCAGCACTTCATCTTCAATAGTAGGTATACCGCCCATCACCGCGTTGCGCCGCTCGGAAGTTGTTTGAGGTGAATAAACGCGATAATCGAGCGGAATACGTTTGATTAATTTTTCTGCCACCACATAGGTATCTCGCAAGTTGTAGCCGGTATCAACCCATACAGTTGGTACTTCTCTATCAACCGCGCTAAGCACATGCAGCATCACCGCTGCGTTTTTACCAAAACTGGTAGTCGCAATGGTTCGCTTATTTTGTGCCAATGCCCAGCGCACGATATCAGTCGCACTGGCATTCCTTAACTCCGTATTCGCTTTTTCAATTTCCACGTTTTCTCTGCGCTCTTCGTATTCATTCACTTAAACCTGTACTAAATTGCCGCGCAATTTAAACCACGGCCGTTGCAAAGACCAATAATTTAATCTCATAAAGTTATAACCAATTAAAATTACGGTGCTTATAGTTATTAGAGTTCAATAAAAGCAGTTGCAACCGACAAAATAGTTCAGAGGTTCAAACAATGATTTGAACTGATTGATTTGAGGGGATTAAATTCGAGGAGATTACAGCAAGTCCTAAAGCGGGTATTGAAAACAAGCGTTTAAATAAGTGCTCAGCCCAATTGGGTAAAGCGAATTTGCTGCCTGGCCTGCTTTACGCATTTGCTGCCAGCAAATTTGGCTGTTTGCGTTTCTTCCAGGGTTGCAGCCAGCTGATTAGACCAGTCGGCGAGCAGCAGCGGTTTGCGTGAACAAACACTAATTGCATTATCGTAGTTGGGTTGACGCAGTAAAAAGCCATGCTGAAAAGCGCCGCGCAAGGCCTTGCGTCGGCCGGCAACCAAAGAGCGTGCCTGCGGTAGCGATACACAATTTGCCACCAGCAGGCCATGCGGCGATAAATGGCGCTTTAATAGCTTAAACCAGGCCTGGCGATCGTCGGCAAAATCAACCGCCCTCACCGGCTCACCCTGTTGCTCAAAAAACAAGTCATCAATAATCAGGTCGTAGCTTGCACCGTTATTGTCTCGCTCAGCCAGCCACTGGATTGCATCGGCATGAATTAACTGTATGTTTGGCGCGGCTCCGGTCCTAGCCCGGCGCGAGGCCTTTAAGCCAACAAAGCGCCGAGCAATACGCAAATGAACCGCATCGATATCAATAGCTGTCATATCCACTGCATGGCCATAGTCGAGAATTTTTTTAACTGCAGCGCCAGCACCAACTCCCAGTACTAACACTCGCTTAATGCTGCGCGGAGGCCGAAAAAATAATGGCAGCCAAAGCATATCCCAAACGCCACCATTGAGTAGCCGCTGGCCATTATACTGCGAGTGGAACACTTCGTTTCTATACAGGCGTATTGAAGCGCCGGCACTGCGAACCTGATAGTGATTATCGCCGCTGCGATGTTGCCAAATAATCATTCAATAGCAAAGGTCGCACTAACGCTTGCCTCAATCGCAATCGTACCTTTGGACGTAGTAGCACTTTCGCTCATATCCATTTGCATGCGCGCTGCCATCATAACCGGCTGACGCGAACCACCATGCTCTTGCAAATTAATTAACCCCTGCAATTTACGGCCACTGACTTTTGCCAATCGCTTAGCCTTGGTCTCGGCATTTAAATAAGCTTGCTCCAAGGCCTCAATGGCCAGCGCCTGTTGCTGGCTGGACATTAACTGTAGTTGCGCAAAGCGGGTAATTTCTATTTCGCCCAGCGCCTGCATCACCTTGCCATAGCGGTCGATATCCTTGAGCTTGATTGCGATATCGCGGCTGGCTTTGTGGCCAATAATTTCCTGCTGTTTTTTATAATCAATAACCGGTTGCAGCGACAGATTCATGGCCTGGACATCCTGCTCAGGAATATTCAACCGTTTAAGCAATGCGACTACCTCGCGCATTTTATTTTCCACCTGCTGATAAGCACGATCGGCGGTGGGCGCCCTAGCATCAATACCCACCACGAACTGCAGTTGATCCGGCTCGACACTCACACTATCCTTACCTTGCACATGCAGGGTTTTAATATCGTGTTTGCCAACACTATCTGAAGCACTGGCTAAGGGGGCGACAACCAGGGCGGACAGCGCGAGCGCAGCAGACAATACAAGCACCCAACGGTTTACTAGCCGGTTGACACAGCTTAAGTTTAATTGCAGTTTATTCACACCGGTTCTCCATTTTGGTTTATGGGGTTGTTTAATTTTAGCGCTTGCAATTAGTGCAAAACGATATACAAAGCGGTATTGCCACGAATCACGCGCAGCGCAATTTTACCCGAGCTGCGCTTTGCTACTTCGGCAAACTGCTCAAGGTTGGCAATTCGGACACGGTTAACCGATACAATACGATCACCCGCGCGCAGGCCCGACATGCTGGCGTCTGAACCTCGGGCTATGCTAACAACCTTAACACCTTCCTGGTTATCAATATTGGCCAGCTCAGCACCTTCAAGTCGCGGGTGGATTTTGCCCGCGCTGCCATAAAACTCGTCTCGCTCGCCAATATTTACTTTAAACTTGCGCTTTTTACCGTCGCGCAATAATTCGACTTTAATTGAATCACCCACCTGCTGGGCACCAACTGCGTTGCGCAATTGTGCTGCCGAATCGATAGTCTTGCCATCGACGGCTGTAACAATATCGCCCGCCTCAAGTCCGGCGTCTTCAGCTGCGGACCCCTCTCGCACCTGGGTGATTAACACCCCTTGCTGCTGTGGGTCGAGTTCAAACGCCTCGGCCAGCTCAGCGGTTAAATCCTGAATAATCACACCCAGCTGTCCACGGCGCACCTCGCCGTGTTCCAAAATCTGCTCGCTGCTATTGCGTGCCATATTGACCGGAATGGCAAGGCCTATACCCACATTTCCGCCTGTAGGCGCAATAATTGCCGTGTTAATGCCAACCAATTCACCGCGCAAATTGACCAATGCGCCACCGGAGTTGCCAGGGTTGATTGAGGCATCGGTCTGAATAAAATTCTCATAACCTTCGATACCTAAACCGGATCGCCCCAGTGCGCTGACTACACCGGTGGTAACCGTGTTTTCAAGACCAAACGGATTACCAATGGCAATCACAAAATCACCTTGTTGCAGCTGATCAGAATCGGCCATTGCTAGTTGACTTAAATCATCGGCATCGATTTTTAAAATAGCAATATCAACCTCGGGGTCTGAACCCACTAGCGTCGCTTCAAAACTGCGGTTGTCGGCCAGCCCAACATGAATTTCATCCGCGCCATCAATGACATGAAAATTAGTGATCACAGTACCATTTTTGGCATCGATAATAACGCCAGAACCGGCACTCTGGGTGCGGCGCTGCTGGGGTTGTTTGTCAAATTGCTGATTGCCGGGGCCACCAAAAAAGTGGCGGAAAAATGGGTCATTTAATAGTGGGTTTACCACCCGCTTAGTAGTGTAAGTGGAAATATTAACCACCGCCGGGTTCACATCTTTCAGCAATGGCGCGAGACTTGGTAAAGCCTGACCTTCGCTATCAAAGGCCGGCAAGACTGCCGCTGCAGGCAGGGCTACCAATAAATTCAAAACGATTGCCAATTGCAATACTATTGCCGCGCGCAAGGCGCGAATCGACTGAACAGAATGCTTCACTGAATGCATTTAATTTACTCCTGAATTTCATTTTAATGCTTAGCTATTAATGGCCATTCACGGTGTGGAATTTTATCGTTAAAAACCCGCCGTAACACAGCCAATTATTAACGCTTAACCCAGCTACCGCCAGTGCCTGCCACTTTAATGACGGCGCTAACACAGACAACATAATCATTTGATTCGTTCCCTGCATTAATGGGCGAATAGCGCTCAAAAGCGCTAGATAGCCAAAATTTAATACCAATAATCGCCTCTAGCAGCGCTAGCGTATCTGGTAAAAGTCAGTAAAATATAGCTTTTTTTAATTCGCGCTCAGCCATTGCTCCTGATGCGTAAAGCGCAGTGATTTAAACCACAACGGCCAACTATTATGAATTGGACTTTTGCGCGCAGCAATTCAAAGCGAACCCGTATGCGGCGCATGCGCAGCAAACCCTTTTCGCGCCAACTAATGCAAGAAACCCGGCTCAGCCCAGCCGATTTTATCTACCCGATGTTTGTGGTCGAAGGTAACAATCAACGTGAGCAGATCGCATCAATGCCGGGTATTGAACGACTCAGCTCCGACCTGTTGGCCCGCGAAGCACGTCATATTGAATCACTGGGCATTCCTGCCATTGCGTTGTTTCCAGTTATCGACAATAGCCGAAAGTCGCTTAAAGCTGAAGAGGCCTGGAACCCTGATGGCTTAATCCAGACTGTCATTAAACAGATTAAAGATGCTGCGCCCGGGCTTGGTGTTATGACCGACATTGCACTCGACCCTTATACTTCGCACGGCCAGGACGGCATTATCGACGACCAAGGTTATGTGCTCAATGATATTACCGTAGCGGCACTGGTCAAGCAGGCCTTATCACACGCCGATGCGGGCGCCGATATTGTTGCGCCATCGGATATGATGGACCATAGAATTGGCAAAGTACGTGACACGCTGGAAGCCGCTAATCACACTAACACTAAAATTATGGCGTACTCAGCCAAGTACGCGTCAAGTTTTTATGGCCCGTTTCGCGATGCCGTTGGCTCAGCCGAAAACCTGGGTTCAGCGGATAAAAACACTTATCAAATGGCCCCCGCTAATGGCGACGAAGCACTGCAAGAAGTTGCGCTAGACCTGGCTGAAGGTGCCGACATGGTTATGGTTAAGCCCGGCATGCCCTATCTTGATATTGTGCACCGTGTTAAGCAGCAATTTGGCGTGCCGACGTTTGCATATCAGGTGAGCGGTGAATATGCTATGTTACAGGCGGCCGCCAGCAACGGCTGGCTAGACGCCGAGGCAACCATGCTTGAATCACTGCTGGCATTTAAACGCGCCGGCGCCGATGGCATTTTAAGTTACTTTGCCAAAACTGCAGCCGAACATCTCAACAGCTAACAACGCACTGCACACATACCTTTAAATCAATAATTATTCGACATAGCAAAGAGTTTTTTCAATGACCGGGTTGTTTCGCTCAAAACTGTTAGCACTGCAAATAAGTATTTGCGCTGCGGCACTGTTATCTGCGACATTGAGCGTCGCAGAAGACGCCCAATGGAAGCCGTCAAAAAACAAAAATGAGATACAAACCTATACACGCAAGGTTGAAGGCTCAAAATACCGCGCAGTGAGAGGCGAAACCATACTGGATATTCCGGTGGCAAAACTGGTGGCAGTCATTAACGATGCGCCCGCCTGCTCCGAGTGGGCCGATATGTGTAAAACATCGTCGGTCTACGAACAGATTTCTGCCAGCGAAACCTATGTCTACACTTTGAATGATTTACCCTGGCCAGTAAAAGACCGCGATGTCATTGCCCACCTGAATTGGCAGCGGGCTGACGATGGCACAGTATCCATGCACAGCACAGCGGTAAGTCAGTCAGACACTCAGCAGTTTGATAAAAACAAGGGAATTGTAAGGATAGAAACGGCAAGCGCGCGCTGGGAGTTTACCCCGCTACCCGATGGCAAAACACAAACCGTATTTGAAGTTCATATGGACCCAAACGGCCAAATACCGGGCTGGCTGCTCAATCAACTGGTGTTAAACTCGCCGTTTACTACCTTTAAAAGTCTCTCTCAGCAAGCGACAAAAGCGAAATACGACAACGCCAAGCTACCGTTTTAAACCGACTGTGTTAACACCGGCTGCGCATTGTCAACAGCGGCAGTGTTCGCAAGTATTACCTGGTCCGGCAGCTCTTCGCCCCAAAAAGCTAAAAATTCTGCCGCACCGGTTTTGCCCAGGTAACGCTTCAGATATTTGTTAGGTGTTTTTCGCAAGTCCACCAGTATTAAACCGTCAAGTGAGTCGTTAAACACTTTGTTTACCGACCAGCAGACAAACTTGCCATTGAGCGAGAGGTAGTGACGCAACAATGTCGGCAGCGCTTTGCCAGGTTCACAACGCCCCACCAGCTTATTCAGTACCGATACATGATTCAGCGAGGCCAACATATCATTGGTCCAGACCTTGCCTGAAACACGCAATGGCTCAACCGGGGTGACGTCGTCTAAAAAGCGCTGCTCGGCACAAAACGATTCCAGCATGCACTCGGCAATTAACGCGCGCACCATATCCGAATGCTCGTTAGAAATACTTACTGCACCAAAAAGCGTGTGATACTCGGGGTTACGCGCAACGTAGCCGCCAATACCGCGCCACAGTAAGTCCAATGCCTGTGGCATACGCTGGTAATCGGGGTGAATAAACGAGCGCCCCATTTCCAATGTCTTGCCGATTTTTTGGAGATACTGTTGGTTAAACTCAAATAGCGTTCGGCTGTATAAACCATCGATTCCCTTGGCGGCAACAATTTCATCGACACGACCTATGCGATAGCCACCGACTACCCGACGCTGCTGCTTATCCCAGATAAACAAATGCAGGTAATGCGGGTCAAAACGGTCGGAATCAATTTTGTTACCCGTGCCCTCACCCGCCGCGCGAAACGTGACTTCCCGCGCATGGCCAATACTCTCGATTAAGCTGCCAAGCCGTTGGTATGGCGCACAGTACACATCGAAATCACCACTTTCAATTAGCCGGCAATCGGCAATAGCTGCCAATTGCGTAAGCTCTCGATCAGCACTGCTAACGCGCTCGGTAAGCGGCTCGAAAACCATTGATGTGGACGGCTTGTCCTGTTTTTTTCGCTGTTTAAGAAACTCAGTAGACAGCCGCAAATAATCGGTAATGGCGCTATCGTCTTTGAGCTTGCGAAATTCCTCGGGTGGGATGGTCTCGCCAATGATCAGCTCAAGCTCGCGACCGCGCTTATTGGCCAGCTCGCGTGGCAACAATGCAGTGCGCAGTAAAGGATGAATCAACGCCAAAAAATAAAACAGACGACTGTTGTAACCGTTGACATAAATCGGCAAGCAACTGGCGCCCGAGCGTCGAAGAAAATTACCCGCCAGGCGGTTCCAGGGGTGGTCTTTTACCGCTCTGGCTTTGATGTCAATTGACGCGACCTTGCCTGCAGGAAACAATAATAGCGCGCCACCATTGGATAAATGCTGGGTCGCCTCGCGAATGCCTTTGATATTATCTCTGGCGGCATTTTTTGACAGCACATCAACGCCAATAAACGTCGAACGTAACTCAGGCATACGCCTTAATAAATCATTGGTAAGCACCCGAATATCGGGACGATAAGTCATTAACAAGCGTGTTAAAGCTACCCCCTCTAATCCACCCAGTGGATGATTAGCCACAATTAAAAGCGGCCCTTCTTTGGGTATATTAGCCAGGCTATTAAACTGGTCGACAGGTGCCAATGTAACTTGCAAATACTCTAGCACAGCGGATAAAAAATTATCGGTACCGCTATGGCGGGCGGCAAACTCGTAACACTTGGACAGCACATCAAGGCCCAGCAATCGTTCCACCATAACCGTGACCCAACGCGAGCGCAGTGGCAAGCGAAATGGTTTGGCGAGTTGTGAGGCTGAGATATCCGTCATCGTTTTCCCTTAATCCAAGCGTCGTTATGCCGCGACGCGTCTTTGCAGTATCTGCGGTGGCCCTGCCACAGTTTCACAGGGCGAACCATCGCTATAGCTAATTGCCACCTGGTTAACATTCACCTGAACAAAGCACTGACTCACCGTTTGTGCGTAGTCACGATGCATACACACTGAGTCGGCGTGCTCCGGCGTACCGCTAACGGTCGATAAGTCGTCATTGAGATGGACGCTATGAAAATGCTCCAGCGCCTCGATATTGATCTCATCGAGCTGTTTTAAGGCACTTAAATACGTATGCCGCGTCGCGCGCACGCTGCTGGACTGATAAGAAGATGAGGTAACCGGTATTTGCGGAATCGAGCGGGTTAAGTTTTCGCTGTCCCAACTCAACTGCAAGGCGGCACGTTGAATTAGTACAACATCAAAACCACGATAGCAGGACAGATCCATATCATGCAGTATTTTTTCAGCTTGCTGGGCGGTTTCACTACCCGCCAAAGCCAATACAATATTACCACGGCTCTGCAGCTGCGGCGTTTGTGGTTCTTTAGCGACATAGTTATTGAGCAGACAAACCGTCAAGCCGTATTGGTTGACGGCCAACCAGGTGCCACCAGCATCGGTATCGGTGGGCGCAAGATATTGCACGCCCTCGGTGGTGTGCTGCAAACGCGGCGGGATCGCTCGCTGACGCGTCTTTAATTCATCACGATTAAAAAACAGAGAATAACCTTCATGACCTTCGTTAAACAGCCAAGTTAACGTGCACATTGACGACTCTCCTTATAGCGGATGGTCGCCGGTGCAAGACCAAAATCGTCGGGCACTGGAGTGATCTTGAGTAATCGCATAATAAAACCAATAACAGCCTGGTGGTGCACGGTATGACTATGCAAAAATGTTAACTCCCGACCCACTGTAGATACCTGCACTTCGGGTTCAGTAGCAACGGTGGAATCACCACAGCCCAAATCGAGCGTCACATTAACGACACGCTGACAATCAGTAACGCTCTCTAACGCATGAATTAAGCCGTTACAGCACTGCAGGGCCTCGCTGCGATTGAACTCAATAAGCTGCTCCCTGGCACGGTTGTCGTAATTGATATCACCCTGCTCCAGGCCATCGAGGAATATCCGATAGTGGTCGAGCACATGACGCACATGACTACCAATGGATGATATAAATATCGCGGGATCAGTATGAATAAATTGTTGGTCGCTTAGCGTTTCTATTATGCTGATTAATCGCTGAAGCAGCGCTATATTTTCTTGGTTTGGCAATGTATTCGACTTCTGGTTAATGTGAGTTTAATTAAGCAGGCCACTATGCCCCATGGCGTTGGCAATAATGCCCCAAACCAAAGGTTTAGCTGGATTTCGATCTTGCAACAGCTATTGGTCACTTATCAAAGATGCACATGGTATAGTACTAATCTTTGACTGCAATCCCAAACTATTCGCTCACTTTATAATCAATATTCACAAAGATTGGCACTAAATACCGTTAACAAATTGAGTTTATCTGATAACAAAAAAACAATTATCCACCACACGGAGAAATTCAGACAATGAAAAAATACGCCCAATGGTTGCTTGTTGGCTACATCGCTTTTGTCTTTATCCAGTCGCTATTCTTCAAATTCAGTGGTTCGGATGAAACGGTTATTATTTTTAGCACTATTGGCGAGTGGATGGCATCGATTGGCATGCCTGCCGATTTTGCTCGGGCCTTTGCCGATCATGGTGGCAATGTGATTGGTACAGCAGAGTTAATCGCATCGGCACTGCTAATTTATCCCGCAACCCGGTTGTTTGGCGCGATGTTAAGTTTTGGCATTATCAGCGGCGCAATTTTCTTTCACTTGTTTACACCGCTGGGGATTAATCGGGTGATTGACGATGCAGGTAATACCGATGGTGGTGTATTATTTTATATGGCTTGTGGCGTCTGGGTTTGTTCATTAATTCTAATGTGGCTTAACCGTCCGCAAAATGGCAATTAAGTTGCTTGGCAACATAAATCACGCCACTAACAGTAAAGCTGTGAAACCATTATTGGCTACTGCGCTGGATTCTGTCAGAATTCAGCGCCTTCCCTTTCGACGCCATGAAAACCTGAAAGGCTGGGACGCCGCTGATGAATTATTATTAAATACGCTGGCAGAACAACACCGTGGCATACTGGACAATACATCAACGCCGATACTGGTCGTTAACGATACATTCGGTGCGTTGACAACCTCATTGCGTCAATACCCTGTCGATAACTGGAGCGATTCGAGCATTGCCCACGCAGCCGCGGCTATTAACTATACTGACAACACTGGCAATACCGCTACAGAATCTGCAGCAGGTTTCACGGCAGTACCTAGCACGCAGGCACTGCAAAACCAGTATGCAATTGTTTTATTTAAAATCCCAAAAACGCTAAAGCTGCTCGAACAGCAGTTAATACAAGTGCGGGCGCATATCGACAGTCATACCTTGTTTATCGCCGCCGGAATGACCAAAACCATACATAAGTCTACGCTGGCATTATTTGAACGCTTAATCGGTGACACATCTACTTCACTTGCAAAAAAGAAAGCCCGATTAATATTTACAAGCGCTAGCACCCGCTCCACTAACAAAGCAGGCGGCGACACGTTAATGAGCAGTGAGTACCATTGCGACGCATTGAAGATATCGCTGCTTAATTACGCCAACAGTTTTTCGCGCGAGCATCTGGATATCGGCGCCCGGGCAATGATTGAAGCGATTCAGCAAGCGGGGCAAAACGCCACGCTGCCACAGGCTAACGCTATTGCCGACCTTGGCTGCGGTAATGGCGTGCTGGGACTGGTAGCACTTAAACAGCTTGCGGCATCGGTCGCGCCTGACACAGCACGGACTCGGCGCAGCATTTGGTTTATTGATGAATCGTATATGGCTATTGCCTGCTGCGAAAAAAATTTTACAGCATTAAACACGCATCAGCATATAGACGCTGAGGTAACGCTATTGGCTCAGGACGGGCTAACCAATATGGCCAATAACAGCTTGGACTGGATCATTTGTAATCCGCCGTTTCATAGCGGTACGGCCATTAATACCGCCATCGCCAACAGAATGTTTAAACAAAGCCATCAATGCCTGCGCCGCAATGGCCAGCTATGGGTAGTGGCAAACCGACACTTAAATTATCAGCAGGTACTGCAGCGGATATTCAGTAATCACCGCGTTATTTATCGCAATAGTAAATTTGTGGTTATTAGTGTAATAAAACGTTAAAGGGTTTTTAATCCGGGTTTTAAACAGGGGTTTTAAACAAGATTGTTAAATCATGCCTTTACAGGACTTTTTACGTTTAAACGCTAGAGCGCTCTTATCTTTAATCGCAAGCGCTGAATCGGCCGGTCAATACAGCGAATCAAAATCCACGTCGTGACCAGCACCATAAGCAAAGCCAATACAAAGGTTTTAAATCTATCAAGCGATAGGCTATGGATAGGCGCGGCAAATAATAGATAGCTGGCAATAATCCCGGCTTGCCAATGCAGTAGATAAATCGGGTAAGAAAACTCACCAATAATTTTATCAACCCGACTGGATAAACCCGCCCAACCCGCGCCCGTCGCTATTTGAAAACAAAGCAGCACCGAGAATAATGCATTAATATAAAATCCCATTTCAAAGTAGTAGTCGAACACCAGCACCAGTATCATATTAATAAACATACCGCTAAGTAATATCGGCGGTTGTAATAACCAATCATCCAAGCATCGAACACCATCGGCTTTTAAAAAATAAATATAGGCGCCCATAGCAAAGGGGAGCGAGCCGGCAAAGACAGGAAAGTATCGATAGCGCCAACCCAGGTCGTGATAAAGGCAGTAAATAACATAAGCGATTGAGAGCAGTAACCAGATAACCACACGCAATCGCGTTTTTGACAGCCCCAGACAAATTGCAGCATAAAAAAACAATTCAACCGTGATTGCCCAGGTCGTAGGCACCAGCATGGGTGTGTATTCATTGGCAAATACCCTAGGATATATCATGCTTGAATTGGCGACGATTTCAGCGGCACTAGTTGGCAGATAAATACTGCTATTGTAGCTTTTGACAAAATCCAGCCCAAGCACGGCTATCATTATCAATGAGATAATTGCCGCACACCAGTACAAAGGATACAAGCGCAAAAAACGATTGATTGCAAAGCGAAATCGCCCGCGGACATTAAAACCATAGCTCTCTTGCATAATGCAGGTCATCAAAAACCCGCTAATCATATAAAAACCAAATACGGCATAGGTACCAATTTGCCACTTGTCCAGCAAATGCCCCAGCATTACCACCAATGCCAGCACCGTCCTCAAGACACCAAACATAGTTTATTTTCCGTTTATTATTGTTAACTAATCGTCCAGCACTTCAAGGTGATCGAGCAGAGGAAAATATAGCGCGCATTTTATTTCGCTACTGACTAACTGCTCTACCTGCGCTACTTGACTGTCGCGCTGTTCCGCCTGGTCAATCGACGTAACCAGCGATTTATAGTTAAGCATTTGCGATTGATATTGCTGTGTTTGCTGATTAATAAAATTTTTAACACTAATATCGTCTTTAGGCGCAACAATTTTATAGTCAATAATCCAGCGACAGCCGTCACTGTCGATAAAACTTCTATCAATCTGGTAACGTGATACCGCCGCTGGCTGCTCTGCAGGGTTGCCAGACGCAGTGTCGGCAACTGCGATAAATCGTGATAGTGGCCATTCATTGTACGCGGCCTGGTGGGTAGTATCGAATAGCCACTGTCCATGAGCACCGTGTATCACATTGTTCATTGCCTGTGTAACCGTCGTTAATGCGCTATCGAGTTCAACTACTGGCACTCCCAACTGTAATAATCTTGCCCGCCAACTTGCCTGCCGGGTATCGATATCACGCGCGCACCATTTCTCCAGGCCAAAGACGCCCAACTGCTCGAGAATTTCATGGACACAGGTTCCCAGCAATGACGCAGTTGATGTGGGTGTGGCGTCGATATCATCAACTGCCAGTGCTAGCGTTGAGCTAACACCTGATAATGTTTGCGTCAGGTCTTTTTCAGTATCAATTTGTTGCGCCACTGCCTGCTCGCAAATCGTCTGCAAAGCTTTATCACCGGCATCCAGGCAGGCACTAGTCAAACGCTTAAAGATAGGATAAATCGCCGTATCCGCTTCGCTTTCAGTCAGTTGCGTTGCGGCATTATCAATCATGTGCACTTCTTCAGACAGGCCGGGCCACAAGGCCGCGAGCAAGGTATTGCTTGTCGGTGATTTTATACTGTCATCGTCATTTTTATCGAGCTGGGCCAACAACAGCAGACGTGAACGCGCGCGAGTGGTAGCAACATAAAATAGTCGGGTTAACTCAAACTGCGCAACTCGTTTATTTTCATCGCGCAAAAATTCGTATAAATCACTACTTTTTACCTTACTGCCAGGCTTGTTTTTGCCCAGCCCTGAGTTGCCCTGCTGACTGTCTGCCAATGTAGCAAATGGCTGGTTTTGGTTAACGTCCAATAGCGATGGACTACCCACGGCTTCATAGGGACAAAGCACCAAACCTGCACTGCCGTCCTCAAATACGTGTTCGTTCCAACTCAGTAATGGCCTTGTATCGCCGCGTCCTGCACTGTTTAAGCCGGGAATAATAACCGAGTCAAACTCCAGACCTTTGGATTTATGTATTGTCATTATTTGTACCGGCGGCATTGACTCTGAATTATCTGCCTCGGTATTAAAACCACCGTTATCACTTTGAGCGTAGAGTTTTTGTAACCGCTGTTCCAACAGGGTCACGCTAAACAGCTTGCCGCTGGCAACGCAATCCTGCTCAATTGTTTCAAGTAAATCAAAAAATCCATGCGCCGACGCAGTATCA
Source organism: Pseudomonadales bacterium (assembly GCA_965659815.1). Classification (GTDB taxonomy): domain Bacteria; phylum Pseudomonadota; class Gammaproteobacteria; order Pseudomonadales; family UBA7434; genus UBA7434. The sequence continues at coordinate 12,142 of CBFHXO010000013.1, read as the reverse complement.
TCGCCATCAAAACTGTGCCGAGCCAATAACGGGCCATGCAATTGCCGCCATGCGCTCTCTAACCATTGACGCAGTGGTGCACGCCCACGCGACTGCCAATGCCGTGCCATTATTAAGCCAAAGCGTTGCAGGCGCTGTTGGCCCGCTTCACTCAACGTTGATAAAAGATCTGTGTCTGCTGACTTATGCGGCTGTTCTAAATGGTTTTGCGGTGTCAGCTGCGGCTCCAATAGATATTGCACCGTACTGGCTAATGACGGTTGCGCAAGCGCTGAATCGACATTATTTGTACGTCCTGCATCAACCAGACACTGAAGGTCAGTCAGCGAAAGCCCGCACCAGGGCGCGCGCAACATTGCCAGCCAGGCAATATGATCGGCAGGGTTACACAGCGCACGGGTGAGAGACAGGCAATCCATAATAACCTCCCGATTTTGCAATGGGTCAATATCAACGCCCTGCCAGGCAATACCCGCTTCATCCAGCGCCGGGATAATGGCCCGCAAATGGGTGCGAAACCGCACCAGTATGGCAATTGAATTGGCCTGGGTTTGTTGCTGCTGGGCAGTAATTGCCGCCACGACCTGCTCGGCCTCGGTTTGCTGCCCGTCCTCACCACAGCAAATCAACGCAGACACAGCAGCTGCTGTACTTTCATCCGCTGCCTGAATACTCTGGGCATGTGAATAAGGTACGGCACCGCGAGAGATATCCGCTTGCTGGGGAAACGCAGCGGAAAAATGCTGGTTGTTCCATTCAACAATCGCCGCGCTGGAGCGAAAATTTTGCACAAGCTCCACCGCATGCAGTGGCAAATCGCCAATACCATGCTCGCGCGCTCCTAAAAACAAACCAACCTTGGCCGCCCTAAAGCCGTATATCGATTGCATACCATCACCCACCACAAATAGGGTTTTTGGTAAATCATCGCCACTGCTGTTTTCTTGCTGCCATTGCTCGGTTAATAACGCAATTAAACGAAACTGAGCAACCGAGGTATCCTGAAATTCATCAACCAGGATATGGCGTATATTCTGGTTCCATTTATAGGCAATGGCACTGTCAATATTACTGTCACTGCTACTGCTATCGGCACTTAATGCGTTAAATGCGGCAGCGGTAATTTCATTAAAATCACATTGCGCAGCCTGTCCAAAAACGACCCGCAAATGTCCTACCACGCGAACAAGGCAAAGTGTTAGTGGTTCAAGTATTGCCCAGTGTTGCAATTGGTAACCACCGAGCGGCAGCGAACTAACAATACGCAGCGCCGATTGTAAACCGGGTAACTCACGCATCTGCTCGAGTAATTGCTTAAAGGTTTTTTTGCGTTGCTCATACTCCGCCGCAAGGCTTTTGTCCTTGGTTGCCGATTTAGCTGGAAAGCCCTGCCTTTTATCGACCTGCTTTCGCAAACTGCCCTCTTTCACGCAGAGCAGTTCAACTATTGCCAACCATTTGCGATAGTTTTTATAGCTCGGCTCCGGAAGTTCGCCAATACCAGTCAGCTCGCCAATTAATGACTTTTCGTTTTCGGCCGGTAAGCTCGCCAATGTTTGAGCGGCGAAGTCGGCACTAACACATAGGTCACTGGCAACACTTTGCAGCTCAACAGCAAGGTTTTGCAGCTCCTGCTCTATCCAACGCACCAGCGTGTGCTCTAGCGCCTGACGAGTATCATCGCTGCCCTTGTAGCCAGCTGCATAGCCAAGCCATTGATCGCGCAGCGGCAGCATATCGATTAACAACTGGTAAAAACGCGCGGTGTTATTGTCTAGGTGAAGCAATACCTGACTAATGGCATTAGCAATCGCTGAGTCACTATTCGCCGCTTCAAGTTCCGCAAAAAATGCATCAACTGCCTGTCGGTATAACGGCAAAGGGTCGTCTACCGGGCTTAACCGGGCACCGAGTTGACTAAGCACCGGCAAATCACTGGCAATGCTTTGACATAAACTGTCAATGGTCTGTAGCCGCAAGCGCGCCGGGTTAGCTAACAGATGCCATTGTTTGCGCTCATTTTGCGCCAGTGCCGCTTGTGCCAATTGCCAGGTAAGCCGTTTGTGCGCTTCTTCAGGCTCGGTCGATTGCTGCCCCAACTGCAGGGCGCTAACAACCCGTTCGCGCATCTCTGCAGCAGCTTTGCGGGTAAAGGTAATTGCCAATATCGCTTCGGGCTCATTGACAGTGGCAAGCAATTTCAAAATTCGCTGGGTGAGTAGCTCGGTTTTACCTGAACCCGCCGGTGCGGTTACGCAAATGGAGCGGCTGGTATCCAGCGCATCTTGCCTGGCCTGAGCATCGACAAGTTGAGGAGCGTTTTTGGTCGTCGACATTATGCGCTGGCCTCGTCTTCTGCAGCTAGCGGATCCTCACACAGCTCAGTCATCTGCCAACGCGCTGCCGCCCGATACTGGGCATCAATACTGCCGCAGTAGCGTAAATCGACCATTGCCCTGCCCGCAGCAATATCGCCAACTGCCTTGGTAACTTGACGCTGCCAATGCGCACGCAGCGCTGACCAATCGTCGAAGTCACAATTGCTTTTATCGGAAACGGTTTGAATACCTTTGATATCGAGCGCCGCACTCGATGCCTGAGATAAACCCTCAAATGCCAAATCACCGGCTTTAACCCGCGCATAGCTAATTGCCATGGCTTGATCTTTTCCACTCTGGGTAGGCTTATCATTATTAACATCACCCACGCTATTAAGTGCCAGCGCATAAATAGGCAGCTGTGGCTCGGTCACGCGTTCGTTAAACCAACCGGTTTGCGACGTAGCCCCGGATTTATAATCAATTAATAACAGCTGACCGTCATCCAGTTTATCGATACGGTCAATGCGCAGCCGCAGCTGCCATTGTTTAACCAACAGTGTGATACTGCGTTCAATCGAATCGACAATAAAATTCGGTCGCTTACTCTCAAGCAGTAACCAATGATAAAGCGTATTAGCCAATCGCTGCTTTTCCAGCGCTTGGATTTTTTCTGGCAAGGGAACAAAACGTCGTTTTAAAATATGATTAACTGATTGTTCAACCGCCTGCTCAACAAGTTCGCTCACTTGTGCCGCAGTACAATCCTGTAGCGCCGCCAAGCCTCCCAACGCCTGCCAGATAATCTCTAACGCTTCATGTAAGCTGTTGCCACGCTCAAGCGCACTAACACCCAGTATCACCTCTCCTAATGGCCGCACACCGAGGCGCCATTTAAAGTAAGCAACCAGAGGGTTTAAATTGTAGTCCTTAACCATACTTAAACCGCCAGGCAGCGTATTTTCTGAACCAGCGTCGTGATGAGTAGTTAACGGCGCTAGTGCTGTGCCACAGTGGTCAAAAAAGTTTTCAAAAATCGTATTGTCGTTGTCGTTGTCGTTGTCGTTTTCGTTGTTATAGTTATAGTAAAGCGCGGCCGTAAGTGGCGACTGTTCAAGTGCAACATAATTACCCTTCAAACCTGCCTGCGCAGACTGAACTAAACCACCGGACTGCTGTTCCCATTCAGTAGCAAGGGCGGCAAACAATGGTGATACCTGGCAGGCAATATCATCAACCGCCGCCGGATAGCTGACCACAACGTGCACTGCACTGGACAGATAACAACGACTCAATCTTTGCGCATAATAAAACTCACGATCCACCGAGGCCTGTGGCATATCGTATTGTTTTTGTAATACGTGGGGAATCAACGGATGCGCCTGCACAGGCGCCGGCCAGTGGCGCTCGGACATACCTATCAACCATAAGTAATCAAAGGTTTGACCGCTAGCTTCGAGTGCACCCAATACCTGCACATGCTGCGCACCACCGGCTTTTTTAACCGTTTCGCTATGGTAGACCTGCGCCTGGCAGTGTCGTTTAAACAAACCACAGGCCTTAGCGAGCGTCACGTTTCCTGCAATGGAGTCTAGTGTGGCAAAGTCCTGACAACAGGCCTCAAAGCGTTGCAGCTGTTGATACTCATCACTGTTTTGCGTACGTATACCCGGCCAGAGAAATACCTCAAGCAACTTGCGCATGGTAGGCAACCATTGCGAAGGTAATTGCTGCTTGTTTTTTGCTGGCCGCGCATTCGCTGCTAAATAAATTTGCGCCGCCTGCGTTAAACCTGTGAGCAAGCCCTGGCGACCATCCGCATCAGTTGTGGTATTCGTATCCGTTTGTGATTGAATATCGGTACCAGCGTTTTGCGCGTTTCTCCATTGCAATAGGCGCGCAAGCTCCGCCAGGGTATAGGCCTGTTCTCCAGCCTCGCAGGCTTTTTCTATTAATAAAGCACGCACTCCCAGTTCGCCCTGGCTATGCCCCAAATACGGCGATTGCAGCAAGCTTAACCATTGCTCCAGCGCCAGCGGCTGGCATAGCGCATCAATTAAGCTTAATGCAACGCGTATCACGCCAGCCTGGGCCAGGGGTATACCGGCTGATATATTAAAGTCCGGCTGTGCAACAGGTTCACTTAATACCGCGCTGGCCGGTTCAAACACCTGGCTAAATTTACGCTCAACCAACATGCGATTTTGCGCAAGATTTTGCACCACAACAGCAATGCGCGCGTCAGGCTGGGCTTGAATATGCACGCGCGACCAATGCGCGGCGGCTTCAATTTCTGCAGCAAAATCGGGGTAGTCTGTCACGTACAGTTGTTCACATGCCCGACTTAAGAAAATGTGTCCGGGCGTGCTGTCTGAACTGGCAGCACCGCTATTGGCAACCGGCGATAGGCGTTTGACCAGTTCGGTTTGCAAGGCAGTCGGCGCAGTAAAGCCCAGCATAATAATCGGTCGATCACGATCAGCGCTAAGTCGTTGCTGCATTAAATAACTGTCGTCGGGCAACGCCAACAGTTTTTGCTGAGCGTCAACCAGAGCAATATATTCAGAATCGGCAAGCAGTGAACGATAGCCCTGCACCCATTGGTAAAACGCACGACTGTCAACTTCACTGTTAAATTCAAACGCGTACTGATCAATATCAACCAGGCTTTGGCGGAGCAACTGGTAGCCCTGCTGGGCCATAGCAGCTGCCGAGCCAGGCGAAAGCAAAGCTGCAGCCGTTTCCGATTGCTCTAGTACGCGCTCCCAGTAAAGCGTATCCTGGGCTGGGCTCAGCAGAATTTGCGCTGGCAAATCACCGGCCAACATTGCCGATTGCCAACAGGACACCGTCCATGTTTCAAAGGGTAATACGCTTGGGCTATTCCAAACAGCGCTGCCGGTTGCCTGCTGTGCTTCCAGCCGCTGCACCATGATGGCATCGAGAATTTGCCTGACCAAACTTGCCAGCCGGGTGTTGGGAGTAAGAAATAATGCCTGTTGGTCTAAGGCATTGCTAAGCCGCGCTTCGGTTTCGGCGTCGATAAACTTCCGGGCGTTAAAGCGCTCTTTGTTAGAATCATGCGGCATACTTTTGCTGTGATTGCCTGTTGGTTTGCGCGGTTTATTAACGGTTCTTGTTCAACCGGCAGTCTACCACTTCTCAATCACATCAACATGAAAAAATCGGCCTTGCGAATAAAGAATAACGCCGGTTTCGGTAATCAGCCGTAATTTCATACCGCTGGCAACCATTTGCCCTTCACGCATGCGCCTGCCATTAATAATAATGGTGCGCTTTTGCGGCTCAATGCTAAACACATGAAACGAAAAGTCCAGTTTGGGTATGGTCGACTGGTAATCGGCTGGCAGCTGCCATAGCTCTTTAATTTGGTGCAGGGGTGGAATTTCATCATCGATAGCGTAGTAATTTTGCGTTACTGATGAATCCTGTAACTGGCTTTGCGCAATTGAAGCTGCACTGGTCGAGCCGCTAGTAGCACTATTATTTGAATCAGCGCTATTTAAAACAGCGGTATTATTCTCAACGCCTTTCGCTGCCGCGCCTCCCGCCGCATTCGCATCAACAACAGTTGCGCGCTCAAACAGCGGCGCAAACTGGCTGGCAACTTGCGGCCCTAGCCATGCAAAACCCAACAGTAAAATCGCAATTGCAATAAACAACATTAACAGGCGACTACCCGTGCTATGACGATTAACCGCGCCATAACGCGGCGCACTGTCTTGCAGTGAATGCAAGTCTGGCTCGCGTGAGCGATTGCGCTCACGCTCGGACTTTTTAATGGCATCGAGAATAAATGACATTAGCCGTTAACCTCGGTGAACATTGCCGTGGCAATATGCTTAGCAGCGGGTATCGGCGGTTCAAGCGAGGCTATCGTCGCAGTGTTGGACGACTGGAATAACTGAAAAAGTGAATCGAGCGTATTGGTAGTCACTGCCAATACAACAAGACCAATAATTACGAGCAGAGCGGCAATCCGCCAAAACCAGCTGTTATCCCAGTCGGGCAAGCGAAACGATAGCATACCGCTGCGATTATTTACCCCATGCGCCCCAGTACCTAACACTTCTTCACAAGCGGCCAGCACCACAGGGTATTCGATATTAATGCTCTCATGGGTATAGGCACCCAACATAGCGCGATCGCAGATGACATTAACCAATCGAGGCACACCACCACTTTGACTGTGGATATGCTTTAGCGCAGCACGCGAAAATAACTCGCCGCGAAAACCGGCCACATGCAGGCGATGGGCAATATAAGCGTTAGTTTGTTCGGCGGTTAGCGGTTGCAAGTGAAAACGGGCGGTAATGCGCTGCGCCAGTTGCACCATATTATTTTGTGCCAGCTTGTCGTTCAATTCGGGCTGGCCCAGCAATATCAATTGCAATAATTTCTTTTCGCTGGTTTCCAGGTTGGTTAACAAGCGTAATTGCTCAAGCACTTCATCGGCAAGGTTTTGCGCCTCGTCAATAATCAAAATCGTATTGCGCCCCGCCGCATACGACTCTAGCAAAAAAGCATTGAGCTTATCGACTAACACCTTAACTGAGCTGTGGGGGTTGTAAACCACGCCCAGCTCATCACAAATCGACTCGAGCAATTCATCAACCGATACCCGGGGGTTAACAATAAAGGCGATATCAACATCATTGGGTAGTTGATTAAGCAAACTACGGCAAATAGTGGTTTTGCCAGTGCCGATATCACCGGTCAGCAGTACAAAGCCGCCTTCATCACCAATACCAAACAGCAAGTGTGCCAGCGCCTCGCGGTGCTGATCTGTCATATATAAATAGCGGGGATCAGGTGCGATAGAAAAAGGTTTTTCGTGTAAACCAAAAAAATTCTGGTACATGGTTAACCTTGTAAGGTCAGGCGAACACTAACATAACCAGGTGCTGCACTGTCTAGCGATATATCGACAGCGCTAACGCCCTTTTCGGTTTCGAGCTCACCAAGCCAGTTGACGACATCATTAAATTTTACCTGCTCCAGTCGCAGCCGCACTCGGTCATCTCCCAGCGGCTCAAAGCGGCTAAAGTTAAGTTGGTAATTTTTTGCGGTAGCCGAGGCAATGCTTAGCAGTGAACCCTCTCGCTCTACACCCTGGGATTCGAGCATACTACGTGCTTTGGGCTCTTGCGCCACCATCCATTCGTAATTTTCCAGTTCGCGCTGGTAAGCTTTGCTACCAGCGTTTAAATACCCCAGCGCCGGTGATAACACCATTTGGTAGAGCAGGTACACCGACAGAAAAAACACCAGCACATTAAGCGCGTTACGATCACGGTCTGGCAAGGCATGGTATTTTTGTTCCAGCTGCTGAAAGTTCTGGTTTGCCCTAACCCGCGCAATAAACTGGTCAAATTCATCGTTAAGCCGCTGTTGCAGTTCATTCATATCAAGAGCGCCCTATCTGCATGCGACCATTGGTCATTCCGTCATCCTGGTTAGCCGATAAAATATCGACGTCCAGGCCTTCATCACTCATTTGCTTTTTGTAGGTTTCTAACACATCGATACTTTGGGCTCGCAAGTCAATAATAATATGGCCGCGCTGCACATCGTAGCGGAGCTGGGTAATGGTTGAAGGCTTTTCTGTTTCTAAACTGGATAGCGAACGCGAAGCAGCATCGAGCAGTGGCAAGAAGTCGGAGGTAGTACCACCAATCGCATTACCACTTAACTGGCGCTGCATTTGCTTAACCGGGTCAATCACTTTTTTCTGCTTGGGAAAAATATCCCGGTAAATGGCCACACTTTCGGCAAAGTAACTGTCGGCGCGACTGTTGAGATAATAGCCGCCAGCCAGAGTGACAAATAAAAATACCGCCAAACAGGCAGCAACAATTAAACTGGCACTGCGAATAAAGCGGCGGTTTTCGGCGTTGGCACTGATTGGTCTGAATTCACCCTGCAATAGGTTGAGCGTTGTCTCAACGGTGTGTACGGCATTGACCGCTAATAATTCCGAGGTGGTTTCACTGTAGTCGATTTCGCAGGTTTGGATATTTTCGGAGCGAATGAAGTCATTTAACTGTGCTTTGAATTCCCTGGGAGCAATTTTCAGCGCAGGATCCAGCTCGCTTTGTACAGCCACTTGATCATCGAACATTTCCGCCGCCATATCCCTATCGCCAAGTTCGGCATCATCTTCGTAATCGATCTCCTGATCGGTCCGATAATTTAACGCCAGGCTGGGGTCATCCAACTCACTTAATGCCATTTTTTCATCAGCACGACCAGCTGCGGCATCATCATCGGGCGCGTTTTCATTGCCGTGGTTACTGTCGGCAGATATTGCTGTGAGTTCATTCAGTCGCTCGGGTGCGGCACAGAGCAAGGCGATTTCATGGATATCGCTTTTTTCCACTTGAAAATCGTCACTGTGCAGATCATCCTCCCCGGCCAGGCCAGTGCCAGCGTCGATATCCAGTATCTTTTCATCATCGCTATCATTATCCGCGTAACTCGATGCCTGCTTTGCAATTGCCAGCCGAATCACCGACTCGGCGGTATTCTTGTCGAGACTGATGCCGCTATGGTTATTGTCACGAAATAGCACTTTATGCTCTTCAAACAATAACTGCCAGTCACCCGCTTTTTGCGGTACGCACAGTACGTCGACAAATAAATAATCAGGCAATATATCAATTTTCTCTAACGCTTCGAGCCAGTCTTCGAGTAAATCGCGCTTTACCGCAGCAACATTGACAATTTCATGGGCATGATAGGCTGGGACTGCCAGGTGCATATTTTCAATGGGTTCAATCACCTGGTCTTCAATAACAAAACCTAACACTTGTTTTAAGTGTCGATGTTGTTTGCTGGGCACATGGGCTGATGTCAGCAACACGGGATTACTCGGTACAATAACAATATTGCGTCGCACACCCTTTGGTTCAGGCACTGCCGCAGGGATATCACCCAGCCGCGCATAACCCGATGCATGAATACGCCCGTCGGCAGCGAGTACTGTCCAGGCCACCGTACTCAAGGCATGGATCTCGGCTTGTTTAAAGCGCAAACATAAAAAATCAGACATAGTTAAACTTTTAAACTCATACAACTAATTCATACAACTAAACTTGTACGATTGATACCCTGGCAGCACTTAAACTCTGCGATAGTCTTGCATCTATCAATAGTTTTAAACCTATCAATAGTCATAAACACTATAAATCGTCAGAAACCGTATAAATGGGCTTAAACAATACGATTAGTTTTAAATATAGTACACCAAACCCGTTACCCTGTACGCCTATTGCACCAGGCCATTGTATCCTCTGCCCTAGGTTTACTACCCTAAGGCTGTGTCGCCGCCAAGTGCCAGGCTGAATTATCGGTTTCCTTGCGCTGCAACACAATGCAACTTGCAGTATTGCCAATCCCTTCGCGCTTAACAGTGGTTGAAAGATAAGCAGTACTGCCGGCATAGTCCGCCCGAATATGAATATCAAAAAACTCGCTGTTGACACTGACCGTTTTAATCGGAAACGTAGTACTTACCGCACCCGAGTCCGGGTTAAGCTCACCGACTGTTTGCAGGTTGGGAATCGTCACTCGGGAAGTCACCTGGCCAATAGAGTCAAAAGGTTCGCTACGCAAGGCCACAATATCCTGCCCACCCGTCAGGGTGATACCCTGAGTGCTGCCTGAGCTGGCACCAATACCCGACTTCTGCAAGGTCGCTAAAGCGTATTCACTGGCAGTATTGACATTTAATGGCAATACACCAGGCGTTTTAACCACGGTAATGTGCGGCAGCAACGTTGCCATAACATCCGGAGTAAAACCCCTGACCAGCCGCAACTCGGATATATCCGTTAACATCCGATTGGCACCCAGGTAAGCTGGCTGCTCCTGGGCATAATCTTCGCGCTCGCTTTGATAACCCTGCTCGTTATTATCGGCATCTAGCCAGTCGGCCAGGTTATCGGCCAGTGTTTCGTCGATATTTAACTCAATTAATAAATCGCGAAATCGTTCGAGTTCGTGCAGGCTGGTCTCACCGGTGGGCAAAATAATATTATTCAGATTGTAAAAACGGTTCAGGTCGACAATGCTAACCAGTACGGTGCCAATGTTGTCAATTTCAAACGGTATCGGGCCCTGGGCCCAGAATTCATCGAGGTTATCTCCCTGAGGAAAATTTTCCTGATCATTGGCGGCGTCTTCCTGCAATGCGAGAATGGCCAACTGCTCAGCCGCCAGTGCATAGTAATAGGCCTGAGTGCGATTAATCATACCGGTGGTACGCTGCACATCGAGCGACTTGGCAAGAATAATTTTTGCCGCAATCAAGGTTGCAATAGTAAATACCAGCAGCACGGTAATCAGTGCCACCCCTTGTTGCTTTACCGCGCTGGTCGTGCGCCTGGCGCGTGTGCGTTGCCTATTTACCGACATTACAATATCCGAAAAATACGAGTAATCACTTCATCAGACTCAAGCGCAATGCTGACCTCGATTGCCTGCGGCAGGTTGTAGTGGGTAACCCCCGGTTTGCGGGCAAGTGCTGTCGTTTTGGTATCGCTCCATTCTTGCGAGCCTTTGTCCCAAAATCGCGCCCTGAAATCGACCACCCCGCCAATCATGACCTGGGTAAGCGGCTGGGTGTCAATGGTGCGATCGAGCACCTGCCAGTAGAGCCGAATGAGAAACAAGCGGTCGTCTTGGTAGTATGCGCTTTGGTCATCGTCGTAATCGGGGTGGTAATCAATGCGGTACGCGACTCGCTGCAAATCACTGCGCGGCCATTGCAAAGGGTTAGACCAACCCGAACGCGTGAATTCAAGTATATTCAGCTCACCCTCTAAGGCCAGCCCGGGCAGGTCATTGCCATCAATATCAACCACCGGACGGTTGACCATTTGTCTGAAATCCTTGGCCAATTGCCAATTCACCCGTTGGATTTGTGCGACCTGCTCGGATTTGCGCTGGTTAGTATCTTGCGCGCGAACAACTTGATCCAGCACCCGGTAGGAAGCCAGGCTTAGCCAGGCAAAAATAAACATCGCCACCAGCGCCTCAATCAGCGTGAAGCCCGCTGCGCGGCGGCGTGAGCTAGCGGATATCACCGCGAAAACCGCTAAGTAACACCGTTGCCGGTTGCTCTCCCAGACGCTGACGTTCGTTGGGCCGTACCAGCACGTCGATACGACGCATTTTTTCATTCGGTGTTTCGCTGACATTCACTTCAACACGCCACTCCCTATCGGCATGGGTGATAATTTCTTCGTCTGAACTGGGTTCAGGAAAATCCCGCTGCAGCAACACCGCATTCAATGTGTATTCGGCAATGCCCAAGGCCTCGGCTTTGTCTCCAAGCACGCCAAGGTCACGCGTGGCCTGGCCGATATTACCCAGCAGCGCAACACTGGATAACGCCAGCACGGCCAGCGCCACCATAATCTCTATTAAGGTAAAACCGTGTTTACTGTTTCGGCGAGTATTGTTGATGCGATTGTTATTCATCTGCTTACTGCAGCCCCAAAATATCACGGCGCGATAGCTCGCTATCAAATAACTCGCCGTCGCTGGCCTCGCTGCGGCGACGCCCACTGTCGGCACCCAGTGGGTCTATCATTTTAATTTCCGGGCGCGAAAAACCATCGCTAATTAATTCGGCGGCCGCCGCGTTTTCAACACCGTCTGCAGCGGTAAATTCAACGCTAAATGCCGTCATCTCACCTGAGCTTAGCAGCAATATTTGCGGAGTTATCTTGAATATTGGCTGAGTGCGTAGCGATGCCCCGGCACCATTCTCAGCAACACCATTCGAAGGCAGGTCGAGA
>CBFHXO010000012.1:0-38918 GCA_965659815.1 Pseudomonadales bacterium | reverse complement strand
AGCCGGCCGGTTGCTGAGCCATGGCTGGTGGAGAATGCGGCGGCAATTATTGAGGCGTGGGAGCCAGGTGCATTGGGCGGGCAGGCACTGGCCGAGATCGTGTTTGGTCTGGTTAACCCCAGCGGCAAGCTGCCTATAACGATTCCGTATAGTGTTGGGCATTTGCAAAGTATTTATAACCATAAACCATCGGCTTATATGCGCAGTTACATCGATGCACCAACGCAAAACCTATTTGAGTTTGGTGATGGCTTAAGTTATACCGAGTTTAGTTATAGTGAAGCCCGGCTATCACATAAAACCATTGCAACCAATCAGTCGGTGCGTGTCGGAGTGACGGTCACCAATCGTGGTGAGCGCGCCGGGGATGAAGTAGTGCAGCTGTACCTGCGCGATCAGTACTCTCGGGTCACGCGCCCTGTCAAGGAGCTTAAGGGTTTTAAACGCATAGCATTAGAGCCTGGTGAGAGCCAACAAGTGGAATTTGATATTACTGCGGATATGCTGGCGTATTACAACCTGGAGCTGCAATGGCAAGTTGAGCCCGGTGATTTTACTATTATGGTGGGTGGTTCATCGCGCGATAGCGATTTGCAAGCCACTACGCTTACGGTAATTGATTAATTACCAATACCTGGGGAATTCTTTTTTACCCAGTTTGCCATTGCGATTTTTATCCAGCCATTTAAAGTTGCCTTCAATCGCTTGCGAGGCTTCGGTGGCATCCCAAACGCCGTTTTCGTCTTTGTCCCAGCGATTAAACTTACCGCGTAAAGCATCGATGCGGCCCATGCTCATATCCGGCTTACGCTTAACAAACTCACGTCGCGTCCACTGCCCATCGTTATTGCGATCGAGCGCCGTGTATTGGGCAATACGCAAATGGCTAAACTCTTCCATACTTAAATTGCTATCACCATCTTGATCAAATTGACGCCAGCTCTCGGCATCATCGGCATAAATGCCGCAAGCCATGCTTAACAATATTGGAAGGGCTGTGATTTTTAGGAGTTGCTTATTCATCATTCTGTATCCGTAAAATGGCTTTAACGCACTGCAGTGGTTTTAATTATTGCCAATTTTGGCGCGTTTATCATCGGGGATAAAAAACTTTTCCAAATCCTTTTCATTGCCTTTACGCAGCCAGGCGTCGGGAAATTCTGCTGCCTTGGAGCGGTCGACCTGACGAAATACCGCGCCGGAGCTCCACTTTTTGGTATACGGTACGGCGTGTTCGCCATCCTCAGCCAGTCGTGCAAACAGGGCTTTGCGCAGTTTGACTTTAACGTTCAGATAGCGCGGATCATCGATAAGATTATTCATTTCCTGCGGATCGTTTTTCATATCGTACAGCTCATCGGTATCCCAGATGCCGTGATACTGAATTAATTTAAAATCGTCTGAGCGCAATGCAAATGTTGTAGGCGTGGATGGGAAGTTAAACTCCCAATAGTATTCGTACAATAGACTATCGCGCCAGCTATCGACTTTATCGCCATTGGCCAGCGGTAATAAACTAGCACCTGCAAACTGTGGCGGCATTTTGGTGACGCCGGCGATATCCAGCATGGTCGGTGCAATATCCAGATTCGCGGCCATCTCTTCCACCACATAGTTTTGTTTGGCGCCGGGTATATAGGCAATTAATGGCACGCGCATCGATTCTTCATAGGCATTGCGCTTATCGATTAAACCATGCTCGCCAAACATAAAGCCGTTATCACCCATTAAAAATACGGCGGTATCCTGCTCTAGGTTATTGGCTTTGAGCCATGCAGTAATCCTTCCCAGGCTATCGTCAACGGCCGATAGCGCGCGATGATACTGGCGCTTATATTCCTGTACATTGAGTTCGCTATGGTAGGGAAAGTCTACACCGTGCCAGCTATTGCGCTGGTTTTTAACCCACATGGGTTTGCCTTTATAGTACTCTGGCGTATCGGCCTGGCTGGCCGGGACTTTTATTTCGACATCGCTGTATTGATCACGGTGGCGTTCAGCGGGATCAAAATTGGCGTGCACGGCTTTGTGTGAAAGGTAAATAAAAAACGGTTTGTTGCTATCGCGCTCTTGCTCCAGCCACGCCAGTGTGTAATCGGTGAGTTCGTCGGTAATATAGCCTTTTTGTAGCACGCGTTTGCCATTGATGTTAAAGCTGCTTAGCTTGCCATTGCGTTTGCGCTTGGGGTAGTAATCGCCTTGCCCGGCAAAGCTTAGCCAGTAATCAAAGCCAGGTTGTGGGTCATCGTGATGCCCGCCCATATGCCACTTGCCAATAAACGCGGTTTCATAACCGGCTTGTTGCAGGTAGGCTGGGAAATAAACCGCATCATCTTTAGAAGGCTTATTATTATCGACCACGCCATGGCTATGCATATATTGGCCGGTCAAAATGGTGGCGCGGCTGGGTGAGCACAGTGCTGTGGTGACAAAGGCATTTTTAAAATGCACGCCTTTGGCAGCCAGCGCATCCATATTGGGGGTTTCAAGAATAGGGTTGATAAAACCCACTTCGTCAAAGCGCTGGTCGTCGGTGAGGATATAGATAATATTTTTGGGTTTGGCCGGAGCCCCAGCGGCCGCGAGCAGCGGATGTGCATAGACTAAACCCAGTGCGATAAGGGCGCTAAGAAGCCAGCGCTGTGCCGCTCGAGAAAGTCGCCTGTCGGCGGGCAATGATTGCATGGTAATTACCTGTTTTTGTTCAAATTATATTGTTGGTTTACCGAGGTAACCAAGCGCTACAAAGGCCTAGGGTAAGAGACTATGACAGCGCTGTCAATAAATCGCTGGGCATGATTTTGGGTTTATTGAGTTAGGTTGTGGTGTTAAGTGCCTAAGCCTTTTCTCACCGGGTTAAGAGTTTCGCTTTTTTAAATTGCAAAGCAATTTTGTGAGCCTGTATTGAGAGGAAAGCAATTTAAAGGGTTGTCCTGCGCGGCTTCACTGCGCTCGTTGAAAATTGCTATGCGCAATTTTTGAATCCGCACTCTGTTGCTGGCAACAGAGTGTCTCTTTCCGGAGTACATTCGGGTAATGGATATTAATCGGGAAGAGTATGTGGTGCCGGGGGCGGGACTTGAACCCGCACTCTGTTGCCAGAACCGGATTTTGAATCCGGCGCGTCTACCAATTTCGCCACCCCGGCTTGTCGTGATGGGCGATCCGCCATAAGCGGGCTGGCGATTATAACAGTGCATTGCAGCCGTGCAAGTCAAAATCAACGCAATGGCACACCACCACCCGATATACCGCTGATCTGCATTTGCCACAATCGCGTACTCATTAATATGCATCGTGTCGATCGCACAAGCGCCGGTTTAAACACCCGCTTACAGCTAAACCACTGGCTTAGGTGCGGTTTTTCCGCTAACCTTCGCAGCCAATCCGTTCTAAATAGTTAAGACAATGTTCCAATGATGTCTGTACTTTACAAGCTCTGCCAATAAAAAATGAAGCTGCAAGATTTTAGTTATTCGCTCCCTGATGAGTTAATTGCGCGTTATCCCACCGAGCAACGCACAGCTTCGCGCCTGTTGTCGCTGTCCCGACAGGACGGCAGCGTCAACCACCACAACTTTGTCGATGTTATGGATTTACTCAATCCTAACGATTTACTGGTTTTCAATAACACCCGGGTAATTCCCGCCCGCCTGTTTGGCGAAAAAGAAAGCGGTGGCAAAGTTGAGGTGCTGGTGGAACGCATTACCAGCGGTTCGCGCGGTGTGGTGCAAATCCGTGCCAGCAAGGCGCCCAAGCCCGATAGCCGTATCCTGCTCGATAAAGACCTGTCGCTCAGGGTGGTCGATAAGCTCGATGATATGTATCTGGTTGAAAGCTGCGACGAGGCCTCACTGGCCATGGTGCTTCAAGCCGTTGGCCATATGCCGCTACCACCGTATATCGACCGCGAAGACGAAGCGCTAGACCGCGAACGCTATCAAACCGTGTACTCTGAGCGCGAGGGCGCAGTCGCCGCACCCACGGCAGGCCTGCATTTTGACCAGCCGCTATTAAATAAACTGCGCGATAAGGGCGTAGACTTTGCTTTTGTCACTTTGCATGTAGGGGCCGGGACATTTCAACCGGTACGCGAAGAATTAATTGCCGACCATAAAATGCATGCCGAATACGCAGAAGTTAGCGCCGATGTCTGCAACCAGATTCGCGAAGCTCAATCAGCCGGTGGCCGCATTATCGCGGTGGGTACTACAGCCGTTCGCTGTATAGAAACCGCCAGTGTCGCCAAGGGCTGGATAGAACCTTACTACGGCGATACTGAAATATTTATTTACCCTGGCTATCAATATAAAACGATCGACGCCATGCTAACCAACTTTCACTTGCCCGAATCCAGCTTGATTATGCTGGTTAGCGCATTTGCCGGGCACGAGAACACTATGCATGCCTATCGGCAGGCGGTTGAAGAGAAGTATCGCTTTTTCTCTTATGGCGATGCCATGTTTATAAGCTAGTTTTTTAAGCTAGCGTTTACCGTTTATTTATCCAGAGAATCTTTGTGAAATTTAGTGTCAGTATTCAAGACGGTGCTGCGCGCCGCGGCCAGTTGCACTTTGCCCGCGGCGTGGTGCAAACACCGGCATTTATGCCGGTAGGTACTTATGGCACGGTAAAAGGTATGCTGCCCCGCGATATCGAGTTGATTGGTGCCGAAATTATTTTAGGCAATACCTTTCATCTGATGCTGCGGCCTGGCACCGAAGTGGTTAAAGCCCATGGCGACTTACACGATTTTATTGGCTGGCAAAAACCCATTCTTACTGACTCCGGCGGTTTTCAGGTATGGAGCTTAGGCAAGCTACGAAAAATCACCGAACAGGGAGTGACTTTTCAATCACCGGTTGATGGCAGCAAAATATTTCTCGACCCTGAAAAAAGCATTGCAGTACAACATGCACTGGGCTCGGATATTGTGATGGTATTCGATGAGTGCACGCCGTACCCGGCTACCGAACAGCAGGCACGTGAATCTATGGAGCTGTCAATGCGTTGGGCTGCGCGTTGCAAACAAGCACATGCTGATAACGCTGGCGCCTTATTTGGCATTATCCAGGGCGGTATGCACCAATCATTGCGTGAAGAGTCGTTAAACGGTTTGGTTGATATCGGTTTTGACGGTTATGCCATTGGTGGTTTATCGGTGGGCGAACCCAAAGAAGAAATGTTACATGTGCTCGATGGGATCACAGAAAAAATGCCGGTCGATGCGCCGCGCTATTTAATGGGTGTGGGTACACCTTCTGATTTGGTCGACGCAGTGCTGCGCGGTGTTGATATGTTTGACTGCGTGATGCCAACGCGTAATGCGCGCAATGGTCATCTGTTTACCTCAACCGGGGTGGTAAAAATTCGCAATGCGGTGCATCGTAATGATAGCGGCCCGTTAGATACTGAGTGCGACTGCTATACCTGCCAGAATTTTAGCCGTGGTTATCTGCACCACCTCGATAAATGCCGCGAGATACTCGGTGCGCAGCTCAATACCATTCATAACCTGCGTTACTATCAAAACCTAATGCGTGGCTTGCGCGATGCGATTGCCTCGCAATCATTGGGTGCATTCGTTAAACACTTTTATGGCACTCAGGCAGGTCGAGAGTCGCAGTCTATGACCGATAGCTGATTATCGAAAGCACTTAATACGGATCCGGTTACCGCTATATGTACAAACTGTGTTTTTATGTGCCGCACACGCATCTTGAACAGGTGAAGGAGGCCGTGTTTGCTGCCGGTGGCGGTAGAATTGGCAACTATGATAGCTGCGCATGGCAGGTGGCGGGGCAGGGCCAGTTTCGACCACTGCAAGGCAGTACCCCTTTTTTAGGCAATAGCAATACGCTAGAAATCGTTGATGAATACCGGGTTGAAATGGTTGTCGAAAATACCTGTATTGAAGCTGCAATAGCGGCGCTGCTGGCGGCACACCCCTACGAGACGCCCGCCTTTGATTATTGGCAGGTTAATCATCAAATCTAACGATTTTTTTTAGTTCTGGTTATTTGGCTTTTTTAAACGGCAGGATATCTGCATTATACTGCGGTTTTTTACTATCAATACCGAGCTGATCATCATAGTGGCGGGTAGAGAGCAAAATGCTTTCCGATTGTATGGAGCGCAAATCTTTTAACATGGCCTGCATGCGTTGCAATGACTCATGCATCATATTGGAAATTTCTTGGCAGGCTTCAAGGTTTGAGCGCGCCAGTTTGCGTCGCGAATTGATCTGAAACATTAAGCCTTGTAAGCGGGCTTTGGCGTGATCGGGGGCTTCGTTAATCACTTTATTGCACAGTGCGATACGAAGGCTTTCCAAACCCTCAGGGTCGTTTTTTGCCAGATCGCGCAATGTGTCAAAATCCGGCAGCGAGAGTTTATCTTTGTCTGCTGGGATTTTGCTGCTAGAGCCGATTTTGCTGTTACCGTCGTGAGACATCCCGAAGTGGTCCTTAAATTACGCCCTATTTTTATCGGTGTGGTTAGCTGTAACGTTATCTGTGCAGTGATCTATTCAGTTGTTGTACTAGCCTTATAGTGCTGCCATCGTTATGCAGGTATTCTAGCGCAGCTAAGAAAAAAAAACGCCTGCGGTGACTTGCTCTGCTGGCTTTTACATTTGTTACTGCGCAGTCTAAAGGATTTACACTTTCTGTACAATAAGTAAGCAGTTAATATTTGCTGCGATGCTTGGTGTGATTGATGAGTAATGCAATAAACCTAATAAAAACATTGGCTTGAAAATATTTTGTCCGGGGTCGGCAAAAGCGATTGGCATCTACATTCTGTCATTTATTCAGTGATTTTATGCGGTAAAATGCGCCGCCACCGGGCTGGCTGCCCGAGCTTCGGCCTAATGGTAAAAGCCTCGGGCTTAAGGGAAATACTACCGACTCCCGATTAAAATTAAGACGATACAGTTAGAAAAATAGAATTAGAGCATATGATGTATTCGCTAGCAGAGAAGGCACCCAAACTAGATAGCAACGGCAATTTTATTGCCCCCAATGCCAGCGTGATGGGCGATGTTGAATTACTGGCTGATGCCAGTGTCTGGTTTGGTGTGGTTATTCGTGGCGATGCCGAAAAAATTATTGTCGGCGCCGGTTCCAATATTCAGGATGCCTCGGTGCTGCACGCCGACCCTGGCTACCCTTTATTGATAGGAAATAATGTCACGGTAGGGCACAAAGCTATGCTGCATGGTTGCATCATCGGCGACGATAGCTTGATCGGTATTAACGCTGTGGTATTAAACGGCGCTAAAATTGGCAAGCACTGTTTAATTGGTGCCAATACGCTGGTGACCGAGAACACTGAAATTCCTGACGGTTCTATGGTGTTAGGTTCGCCAGGAAAGATTGTTCGCCAACTTTCAGAGGAACAACGTCAGGCGTTAACCTTAAGTGCCCAGCATTACGTATTAAACGCCCAACGTTTTATGCGCGATTTAAAGCCGCAGGCTTAAATGCGCGCGCCACTGGTGATAGGTTTACACCCGCAATGATAGATAAATCGAAATCTGAAGAAAAAGTCGAGTCGCCGTGTATTGGTGTATGCGTGCTGGATATCGCTGATATCTGCGAAGGTTGTTTTCGCAGTCTTGATGAAATAGGGCGATGGTCGCAAGTCAGTGCAGACCAG
The DNA here is from genome assembly GCA_965659815.1 of Pseudomonadales bacterium. Classification (GTDB taxonomy): domain Bacteria; phylum Pseudomonadota; class Gammaproteobacteria; order Pseudomonadales; family UBA7434; genus UBA7434. The sequence goes on along the minus strand of CBFHXO010000012.1, from coordinate 31,259 downwards.
CAGCGCGAAATTATTAAGCTGAGTTGGCAGCGCGCCAAAGACTCAGGCCGAGTACTTTAGCCTGGGTGTTTTTTACCAGCTTTGTGATCGTATAGTGCGCGAGATTTTACACTGCTAATCATATTGTCCTGAATATCCAGCACTTCAAACTGGTAGTGTCCTAACGACAGGCTAACGCCACTGGCATCGGGAAACGACTCCAGCTGCTCAAGAATAAGGCCGTTGAGTGTTTTGGCGCCCTGGGTAGGTAAGTTCCAGTCTAGCTGTTTGTTGATGTCGCGTATGGTTGCCGAGCCGGTAATCACATAGCTGTCATCACCCAGGTCGGTAATATCGGCAAATTGCTCGGCAAAATTGGTAGTATAGTCGCCAACAATTTCTTCCAATATGTCCTCAATTGTCACCAGACCCAGCACCACGCCATATTCGTCCACAACAATGCCCACGCGACGCTTCTCACGTTGAAAATTAAACAGCTGGGTGTGCAGCGGCGTACCTTCGGGAACAAAGTACGGTTCGTTGGCCGACTCAATCATGGCGCGTTTATCAATGGCTTTTTCACTACCGCTACCTGGGTCTTGCATATGCGATAAAAACCGCGAGGTCTGGCGCAGGTGCAGCATGCCAACCAAATCGTCCAGGTCATCGCGAAATAGCGGCACACGCGTGTATTCGCTGGCGCGAATCTGTTCGAAAATGGTGTGCGCGTTATCGTTCACATCAATGGCGTAAATTTCATTACGGGGAATCATAATCTCGTTAACGACAACGTTCTCCAGATCGAGAATATTCATTAACATGCCGCGCCGTTTTTTCGGTATCCGCCCGCCAGACTCCTGCACCAATACCCGTAATTCCTCAAAGCTCAGGTCGTCTTCCTGGTGAATGCTGTTGGGGTTGCCGCCCAGCCACTTGATAATACTGTTAGTAATTTGGTTGGTAATAAAAACCAGCGGATAAAAAAGGGTTTGCAAGGGCTGCAAAATATAAGACGCGGGAAAGGCGATTTTTTCAGGGTGCAAAGCGGCAAAGGTTTTGGGTGTGATTTCGGCAAAAATTAAAATAACTACTGTAAGCACGGCGGTGGCAATAAAAATGCCTGCATCGCCATACAGTTTTATTGCAATAGCCGTAGCCAGTGCAGTGGCTGCGATATTGACCAGGTTGTTGCCTATCAGTATCACACCAATCAGTCGATCGGTGCGGTCGAGCAGCCGGGAAGCTTTACGTGCACCCTTATGCCCACTTTGCTTAAGGTGTTTTAGGCGATAGCGATTAAGCGCCATCATGCTGGTTTCGGAGCTGGAAAAGAACGCTGAACACAATATTAAAAACGCCAGTATTGTGAACAGCCAACTTATTGGAATGGCATCCAAGTGGTGGGTCAACCTCTAGGTACGAATCGAGCTCCAATAGTGAAGAAAAGATGCGGCGTTGGCAAGCTTAATTGTCGCTCAAAGCGGGGTGGGTAGTTAGCGTATTTACCGCCATTACCCGCGGTGTAAAATCACTTCTAAGACGAATTTTGAGCCAAAATAGGCCAATAACAGCGCGGCAAAGGCGCTTAGGGTCCATTTTACTGCGGTGGCACCGCGCCAGCCGTATTGGCTACGCCCAATAAGCAACAGCCCAAACAGCGACCAGGAAATTAGCGTAAATACCGTTTTATGTGATAGCTGCTGGGCAAATAAATCATCGACATAGAGGGCGCCGCTAATAACCCCTACGGTCAGTGCCAGCCAACCGAGGCCAATCAGTTGAAATAGCAGCGTTTCCATGGTTTGTAGCGGTGGCAGCTGCCTTAGCCAGGCGGCATCGTGATGCGTTTTAAGTTGCCGCTCCATTTGCTGAAGCGCTATGGCCTGCACTGTTGCCAAGCTAAGCAGGCTATAGGCGATAATGGAGCTCAGTATATGGGTAAGCATGCCGCTGGAGCTGGCTACAATGGGCGTGTGGTGTGCAAATAGGCTGGCCAGTGCCAGAGCGGCGATGGCAATAATAAATATCACTGCCAATAACGCACCTAGCGCATGACGGATTTGGGTCAGCAGGCTCATTGCTACCACGATAAACGCAGTGATGGACAGCGCATCGAAGAAGCTGCTGCTCAGGCCGTGGTCCTCAACTGCATGAACGGTAATGGTTAACAAGTGCAGTAGCGCGGCCAGCACACCCCAGCGGGACAGCGCTGGCGGGCCGCTGGTCGACTGCGCCGATTTAAAGCCTTGCAGCGCTGCCAGCGCATAGCACAGTATTGCCGTGCTGGCGGTTAGCAGTGCTATTGTCGATAAATCAGTCATGTTTGTGGGTGGCTCAATGGCTATGTTCTATTGCTGTGTTCTACTGCTAAGTTCTATTGGCATCAGGTATCCCTGCGCCGGTCATGCCCCAGTTTGGCATAGCTTGGCGCTCGGTAGAAGCCCATTGTCGGGATTTAGTCGGGCTTTAGCTAAGCTGTCAGTTTTGTCGCTTGGGCAGTGCTGTTTAGCTATTGTATACTGCCACCTCAATTTTTTAGCTGTGTAGCCTGTTATGTTTGAAAATCTAAGCGATCGCTTATCCCAGACCTTCCGCCAGGTGGGTGGCAAAGCCCATCTGAGTGAAGACAATATCAAGGACGCTTTACGCGATGTCCGCATGGCGCTGCTTGAGGCCGATGTTGCACTGCCGGTGGTCAAGGAATTTATCGACCGGGTTAAAGTGCGCGGCGTGGGCAAAGAAGTTGCCCAGAGTCTTTCGCCGGGGCAGGAGTTTTTAAAAATTGTCCAGGATGAATTGCAAACCACCTTGGGTGAGTCAAACCAGGGGTTGAACCTCTCGGTTAAGCCACCGGCTATTATCTTAATGGCGGGTTTGCAGGGCGCGGGTAAAACTACTTCGGTTGCCAAGCTTGCCAGGCACTTAAAAGAGACACAAAAAAAATCGGTGATGGTGGTGAGCGCCGACGTTTACCGGCCGGCTGCAATCCAGCAATTGAAAACGCTGGCCGAGGAAGTTGATGTCAGCTTTCAACCCAGCGATGCCTCGCAAAAACCCCTTGCTATTGTTAATGCGGCACTAGAGGCGGCCAAGCTTAATTTAAGCGATGTGCTTATTGTCGATACCGCCGGTCGATTGGCAATTGACGAAGATATGATGCGCGAAATTGGCGATTTGCATAAGGCGTTGAACCCTGCCGAGACACTGTTTGTGGTTGACGCCATGACCGGTCAGGATGCGGCTAATACCGCCAAAGCCTTTAGTGATGAGCTGCCGCTAACCGGTGTGGTACTAACAAAAATTGATGCCGATACCCGTGGTGGTGCCGCACTGTCGGTACGCGCCATTACTGGCAAGCCAATTAAGTTTATGGGTGTGGGCGAAAAGACCACCGCGTTAGAACCATTCCACCCTGACCGCATTGCCTCGCGAATTTTAGGTATGGGCGATGTGATGTCGCTAATTGAAGAGGCAGAGCAAAAAATTGATAAGCGCAAGGCCGAGCGGCTGGCGCGGAAAATGAAAAAGGGTCGCGGCTTTGATTTAGAGGACTTTCGCGACCAGTTACAGCAAATGAATAATATGGGTGGCTTGGGCAGTATGCTCGATAAAATGCCCGGCATGTCCGGTTTGGCTCAGGCTGCCGAGCAACAGGCGGCGCAAAAGCAGTTTGGCCAAATGGAGGCTATTATTAATTCCATGACGCCAAAAGAGAGACGCAACCCCGATATTCTTAATGGCTCGCGGAAGCGCCGTATTACGGTAGGCTCTGGCACCCAGCTTCAGGATTTAAACCGTTTGCTTAAACAGCACAAGCAAATGCAGAAAATGATGAAAAAAATGAAAAAGGGCGGCATGGCCAATATGATGCGCGGCCTGGGAGGTATGCAACAGGGTGGGATGGGAGGCCCTGGTGGTATGGGCGGTGGCTTGCCGCCGGGTTTTAAGCTCTAATCGTAAACTCTGGTTTTAAGCCGCCGCGTGACGGCCAGCGTTTTACCCTGGCCGTCTTAATGCCGCAATTCGATCATCCAGCGGTGGATGGCTAGCAAATAAATTTTGCAAACCGCTTTTCATTCCTGAACCAATACCAAAAGCCTGCATGGTGGCGGGCATTTCATCTGGCATACCGCTGCTGCGTTTTAAACTTTCTAAGGCACTAATCATCGATTGGCGATCGGCCAGTGTTGCGCCACCTTCATCGGCGCGAAACTCGCGGTAGCGCGAAAACCACATCACAATGGTTGAGGCCAAAATACCCAATACAATTTGCGCGGCAATGGATGACACCATATAGCCAATGCCGTAACCGCGTTCGTTTTTGAGTAGCACGCGGTCAACAAAGTGGCCAATAATGCGCGAGAAGAAAATAACAAAGGTATTGACCACGCCCTGTATCAGCGACAGCGTGACCATATCGCCATTGGCGACGTGCGCCACTTCATGCGCGAGCACGGCTTTCACTTCGTTTTGCTTCATCGATCGTAATAAGCCCACGCTAACCGCCACCAGCGCATCATTTTTATTCCAACCGGTAGCAAATGCATTGGGTTGCTGGGCAGGAAAAATGCCGACTTCAGGCATTTTAATATTGGCTTTGCCGGCCAGCTCACTGACGGTTTCTACCAGCCAACGCTCATCGGCGTTAGTGGGATTTTGAATTAACTGCACACCCATCGAGCGCTTGGCCATCCACTTGGACATAAACAGCGAAATAAACGAACCGATAAAACCAAAGGCGGCGCTGTAAATCAGCAGGCCGGTGAGGTTAAGGTCGACGCCATTTTCAGCAAGGATTGGCTCGCCAAAAATACTCATCACCACACTAACAAGTGCAATTACCGCTATGTTTGTGGCCAAAAATAATAATATGCGCATGTTTTCCTCAGTTTATTCAGAATTTATTGATCCAATAAAGCTTTACTCAGAAGTAGCGCGGCTGCCGGGCCACGTTATAGTCAATGATATGGGCTTATTCTGCGATATTTCAATACCCTTGGGATACTTATTGGAAAACAAAAGTTCCGCGCGCGTCAGTGTGGTTTTTTAGCTGCTGTTTTAGCGCACTCAACGTATGACTTAATCAACTTGTCGCTTGCTGGTGTCGTATTTAAACCCATTCGTATTTAAATCAGCACTGTAGCGGTGTTGCGCTTGCCGGTATTTCATTAAGCGCAAGCTCATTGGGCGGGTTTTCAATACACCAGGTACCGCCGGGGTGATAGATGTAGGCGACACAGGCATTGCAATTGGTGCAGCCCGACTGCAGTTGTTCGCCGGAGCGAAATTTGTTGACCAGTGCCGGGTCGTGAATGAGTGCTCTCGCCATAACAATACAATCAAAACCATCATTCAGCGCTTGTTGCGCGTTATCCAGGGATTTGACACCGCCAAGAAACGCCAGTGGCAAGCTTACCGCGCTGCGAATTTTTTTCGAATATTCGTGAAAATACATCTCTTTAAATTGCAGTTGTTTGGGTTCGGAAATTGATGCCAGTTTCATGAGTAAGCGCGATACGGGGTTAGACTGCAGCACATTGGCAATGGCCTCGCGGTTCATCGGGCTACCGAACATAAACCAGGTCGACTCCATATTACGTCCGCCACTGAGCACCAGCATATCGGCACCGGCGCGCTCCAGTGCTTTGGCGGTTACTACGCCATCGTCAGCCGTTGCACCGCCGGCAACACCATCGGCGACATTGATTTTGGCCAGTACAGCAAGTTGCTTACCAACGGCAGCCTTTACCGCGCTTAATACCCGCGCAGGAAAACGCGCGCGATTTTCGGCGCTGCCACCGTATTGATCTTTGCGCTTATTACTCAGCGGTGAGATAAATTGATTCAGCAGGTAGCCATGCCCCATGTGGAGCTCAACCGCATCAAAGCCGGCACTTTGTGCCAGTTGCGCCGCCGCAACGAACTGATCGATGATGGTTTGCATATCGGCTTCGTTCATGGCGCGGTGCCAGAAATTGCCGCTAAACAACCCGGCTTTGTTGATACCTGAACTTGAACTTAAAGTTGGTCCCTTTACCTTTAACCCGGTCACGAAAGAGCCACCGTGGGTTAATTGTATAGATGCCTTTGCACCGTGGCGGTGAATTTCATCGGTTAATGCGCGTAAGTCGGATAAGGCGGAGGCTTGCATCACAATTTGATGGGGCAGTGTGCGGCCGCGTTCGCTGACTGCGCCGTAAGCGACGGTGGTGAGTGCAATACCGCCCTGGGCTAGCTCGCCATGATGTTTGAGCATGGCTTTAGTGGGGGCGCCGTCGCGTGACATGGCTTCGTTAGCGCCCGACTTGATAAAGCGATTGGCCAGCGTTAATGGGCCAATCGTCATAGGGTCAAAAGGAGAAGTCATAATGTGGCCTTAGCTGTGTTTAGCGCTATGCAGCAAAAAGCTTAATTACGCTGTGGCGGTTTTTATGCCTGTATATTTAGCGGCTGATGTGAGTGCAGAAATACGATGCACCAACCGCCGCCCGGTGTAATCGACAACTGCGTAATGCTGCACTGCCTGCTGGTCCCAAATAAGCAGGTCACCCTGTTGCCAGCGGTGCCGGTAACCGAATTCGGGTTTTTGCATATGGCTAAGTAGCAGTTTTAAAATGGCTTCGGCTTCTAATGGTGGTAAACCTTGAATAAAGCGGGTATAAGTCGAGTTAACGGTAAGCCACTTTCTATGGGTTACTGGGTGAGTCCTGACAATGGGGTGGGCATGGATTAAACCTTTGATCAGTGCATCGCCTACCATTTCACCTAAGGGGATGCCACTGCGCCAGCCCAATTCATAAAGATGACCGTAGTCATGAATAGCGGTAAGCTCATCGAGCAGAGTTTTCATTTTATCCGATAAGGCGTCATAAGCCGCCGCAGTGCTGATAAAGGCGGTATCGCCACCAAACTTGGGAATAATTTTGCCGTGCAAAAAGTTAACCAGCGGCGGTTGCTCTAAAAAGGTTTCGTCGGCGTGCCAGGAATCTGCGCGATCACCTTTTTCTGAGTCGATCACGGTCAGATAGGGGATGTTTTCATCAACACCAAAAACGTCGGTGGCGTTTTGTTCTGGCTCGCCAAAGTGCAAGGCAATTTGCGCATGCTGTTCGGGGGTCATATCGATGGCAGAAATAGATATGACCTGGTGCTGGTACAAGGCATCAGCAATGGTTTCAATAATGCTCTCAGTTAACGCCTGGCTAAAGTCAATACCTTCGATACGCGCGCCCAGCAAGCCACCTTGTTGTTTGACATTAATGCTCATTGTGAATCTCCAAAGTCGGGTCGCTTAATTTAGTTTATTCACCGTTGGTCTGCATAATCAAATATTCTTGGCGGCTGTACGCCCCGCCTGGCGGCCAAAAAAGGTGGCATCACCAATGCTCATACCGCTGGCATAACCCTCGGCACAACGGGGTAGGCCAGCACTATTGCGACCCGCGGCGTAAAGACCGGGCACGACTTGTTGTTCTACGCTTAGCACTTCACCTGTGGGCAGTGTATCTAAACCACCAAAGGTCATAACCGCGTAGTAGGCGCCATTGCCTAGCGTTAAATCAAAGGCGGCGTAAGGGGGGCGATCGAGACCGGTTAAATATTTTTTGGCTTTGTGAAACAAAGGGTCGCTACCTTTAGCGGCAAAGCGATTGTAGACGGATAGCGTATTAACCAGCGTGCCTTCGGGTAAGTTCAGTTCGCTTTCCAACTCTGCGGCAGTTTCGCCAACACCGGCAACGCCATACCCACCGAAGTGCGGTTTTTCTAGCACTTCAAAATGGCGACTATCGATAATCAAGTAATAACGTTTATCGGGGTGATCGAGTATCGCGCTACCCAGTCGCCCGTGGTAAACATCTTCGTTAATAAATCGCTGGCCGCTGTCATCGACAATAATGGATTCGAGAAACTCATTCGGTGGGTAAAATGGTGTGCAGGCAAAACCTTCATGCATATTAATGGCTGCGCCACCGGCGCCAATACCAATGCGAATGCCGGCACCGGTATCGTTGGGGTTACCATTAGGGTAATTGCCGCGCGCGATACGTGGAGCGTACTGTTTAACCATGGCCTCATTCATAATAAAACCGCCTGCGGTTAATACCACGCCGCGACTGGCTTTAATGCAGTGTTCCTCACCGTCAATACGGGCAACGATACCCACAATACGGCCTGCACTATCGGCAATGGAGGTCAGTGCCCGCGCATCGCAAATAATATTTACGCCCTTGGCTTTTGCAGAGGCAATCAGCTTTTCCATAAGTGGAATACCACCATGGTCGCCTTTAATTTGGGGTTTGTGCCCGCGTGGAGCTGGTTTGGCGTGTTCAATATAGGGCCAGGCTTCCTCATTGCCGGTGGTCATTAGCGCCGCTTCGTTGGGTGTATTGGTATGCTTAAAGGGGTAGTACTCGGGTTTAAAGACCACACCTTGGGCAACCAGCCAGTCGTAGTGGTTAAGCGATTGGTCGCAGTACAGTCGGACCTTAGCTTCGTCGGCATTGGGCCCCGAGGCCATCATTAGGTACTTAAACATCTCCTCGGTGGTGTCGTCATCAAAGCCGCAGGCTTTTTGCGTGGGGGTGCCGCCGCCCATATAAATTAAGCCACCGGCCAGCGCGGTAGAGCCACCGGCTTCACTAGCGGCTTCGAGTGCAATTACGTCGGCACCTGCGTCAGCAGCCTCAATAGCGGCGGACATACCGGCTCCGCCAGCACCGACAATAAGCACATCGGTTTCAGCGTACCAGCTTGTGACTGAATCTAGGAGTTTGGGTTGGTCGGCAAGTGACTTGTTGGGCATAGGAACAGATTTCTCTAACTTACGAAGCCAGCCGAAATGCTAGCAACCAATATTGAACAACTGAGTTTAACCCGACGCGCTAACGGTGCAGTGTTAGAACAGTGCAATCTGTTCAAGCGCGCTGATGCAAAGTGCTAGGTTGGCGATAATCGGTGGCAAATCTACGGCGATTTCGGCGTGCTTTGTAGATATTGCCAAAGCGCTGGGCCAGCAGCGCTTACCAAGCTTTTCGAGGGTATTTAAGGTTATTTTAAGTTATTGATTATAAAGCGTAAAATAGTACTGACGGGTGGGCGCTAGGATGATTAAAGAGATTCTTGGAAGACGGTTTCAAATCACCGGTCAATACCGTATAATGCGCCGCTTTTTTGTGCCCGGGTGTAAAAAGCTGGTCCTGAAAGGGGTTTCAATAGTTTTTGAGCACTGATTGGGGGCGGCAATAGCAGTTTTCTCTGCATTTGGCGCAAGGCATTTTGCAGGGCGGAAAAAACCAAATAATCGTTTTTATGAGTTGGGAAAGAAAACAATGGTAACTATTCGTTTATCAAGAGGCGGATCCAAGAAGCGACCTTTCTACCACGTAGTGGTTGCAGATAGCCGCAGAGCACGCGACAGCCGTTTTATTGAGCAGATTGGTTTTTTTAACCCAATCGCTCGCGGCCAGGAAGAACGTTTGCGTATTCAGCAAGATCGTATCGATCACTGGGTGGGCTTAGGCGCGCAGGTGTCTGACCGTGTTGCTGCATTGGCCAAGCAAGCTGCTGCCTAACAGGTATAAAGGTACGGTATGCAAGAGCGCCATATCACCGTCGGCCAGATCAGCGCGGTATTTGGTGTTAAAGGTTGGCTAAAGGTACATTCTTATACCGAGCCAATGGAAAATATCCTGAGCTATACCTGTGATCAATGGCTGCTGGAAAAAAACGGCCAGCAGCAAAGCATAAAAGTTGATGAGGCACGTCGGCACGGCAACGGAATTATCGTTCATATCAAGGATATCGACGATAGAGACGTAGCGAGGCAGTTTTGTAAGTCGCAAATCCGAATTCCGGTCAGCGCAATGCCCGCATTGGACGAAGACGATTTTTACTGGCACCAGTTGCAAGGCTTAAACGTTTATCAACTGAACGACCAGGGCATGCAGGGCGACCTGCTCGGTGTAGTTGACTACTTATTGGAAACCGGCGCCAACGACGTGCTGGTTATCAAAACCCCGGGTAGGGGTGAAGGTAGTAGAGGTGAAGAGAACAGCGGTGAAGTATTGATACCTTATGTGCCCGAACAGGTTGTTAAGCGGGTCGATATTGAAAGCAGGACCTTGCTGGTAGATTGGACACCCGACTGGGACTTGGAAGATTAGCAGATTGGGTTGCAGCATTTGGCAAGGGAGCGTTGTGACATTATTCGAGTAGCGTTGTGACACTATGCAAGTAAACGTTGTGACACTGTTTCCCGAAATGTTTACGGCGATATCTGAAAGCGGTATTTCCAGCCGCGCCATAGCGCAAGGCTTGTTATCGTTGAGTACGGTCAATCCCCGTGATTACGCCGACAATAAACACAAATCAGTGGACGATCGCCCGTATGGCGGTGGTCCGGGAATGGTAATGACGGTAGCCCCGTTAATCAAAGCCATTCACGCTGCCAAGCGCAGCATGCAGACACAACAACCGGCGTTAACCGCCGATGCGAAAGTGATTTACCTTTCGCCACAGGGCAAGCAGCTCGATCAGGACAAGATCAATGAGCTGGCTGAGGCATCTCAACTGGTGTTGCTTTGCGGTCGCTACGAAGGAATTGACGAGCGTGTAGTAGAAGCTGAGGTCGACGAAGAGATTTCTATCGGCGACTATGTTATCAGCGGCGGCGAATTGGCCGCAATGGTGTTGCTTGATGGTATTATCCGGCAGATACCCGGCGCATTAGGCGATGCAGATTCGGCGCAGGAGGATTCGTTTGCAGGCAGGCCCTTACTGGATTGCCCGCATTATTCCAGGCCGGAAACAATGAATGGGATGAATGTGCCCGCAGTATTATTAAGCGGCGATCATCAGGCGATAAAGCGCTGGCGTTTGCAGCAGTCGCTGTTAAGAACAAGAGAGCGGCGACCGGATTTATTTGACCGGTTGGTGCTGACTGAAGAAGAACAAGCACTATTAACCGATTTGGATTAATAGGCGAGTATAGATTTTAACTTTTAACCGAGAGAAACAGTTTTTAACCTCTATTTCTTCTACTGTGTAACAGTCTATGAGATAGCGGGAGCGAAATAAAAGCAGGAGTTTATAATGAGCAACAGAAATAAAATGATTCAAATGGTCGATCAAGAGCAGATCGATGCCAAGCAAATTCCTGACTTTGCACCCGGTGATACGGTTGTGGTTCAGGTTCGCGTTAAGGACGGCGACCGTGAGCGTTTACAGGCCTTCGAAGGTGTTGTGATTGCCAAGCGTAATCGTGGTATCAGCTCTGCGTTTACCGTGCGTAAAATCTCTCACGGTGTGGGTGTTGAGCGTACTTTTCAAACTTACAGCGCGCTGGTAAGCGAAATTCAGGTTAAGCGTCGTGGTGATGTACGTCGCGCCAAGCTGTACTACTTGCGCGAACTGTCTGGTAAGGCAGCACGTATCAAAGAAAAGCTAAAATAAACTTTTTGTTAAGTTTAAAAAAGACGGTCATTTAACCGTCTTTTTTTTTGCCTTAAAGGAATGGTAGATGCCACAGTATTAAGACATAGCAATTATGTTTACCCCGCGCCAAGGCTAAAATTGCACCTGTTTAGGGCGATTTAATTTTAAATGGCCATATTAATAATGACTTTGGGTTGCGAGTCGATAAAGTGAGGCGGAAATAATGGAAACGATAATTGCATGGTTGCCGAACATTGCTAGTACTATTGTCATGCTGATTGGTTTAATTTGTTTTTTTAAACCACAGATGCTGATGGATGCCTGTGGTATTAAAATGTCTAATAACATGGCGATCTCTGAAGTGCGCGGCGTGTTTGGTGGTTTGAATATCGGTAGTGCGGTTGCGGCATTTTATTATGCCGACCCGATGGTATATACGGTTATAGCTTTTGCCTGGACGGGTGTTGCTGCAGCGCGTTTTTACTCAATAGCAGTAGATGGCAGTACCTTAAAAGAGTCAATTGCGCCAATTATTCTCGATGGTTCAATTGCGCTAATGTACTTTAGCGGCACATCAATTCTATAGCGCTTTACCACCAGCCTGTTTTAACCTCACGGCTGGTGGTAATGTCGTTTCACGCGGTATGAGAATCGTTGATACTAGCTGTTGTTAGAAGCGGTTATTAGAAGCTGTATTGGTAACCCAGCGTCAACATATTGTGCATTTCCATTTGCGTTCCATTGGCATGTTGTTTGAGTGTGGTTGTGTATTCAACCGCAACGCGATGCCCGAGTGATTGTGCCTCTGCGCCAATTAAGTTAATACCCACGCCAAGGTCCAGTTGCTCGCCGCCAAAGTTTTGTGGCTGCGCAGTTTGTACCGGTAAATTGATTTGGCTATCTCGGCCATTCATGTCGTCGCTGTTTTGATAGCTGAGTCTTAGTGAGCCCGCGACCCAGTCGTTAAACCGATAACTGTTCCAGGCGGTTAGCATTACTTTATCGCCCAGCGTATAGCCTTCATCATTATCATCGAGTCGAATGGTTGCTTTGAGTTGGCCGCCCCAATCCCATTGGCCATTGCGTCCAGTATAGGTCACACCAGGTTCCAGGTCGTAGGTGCCTGAGCCTAGTTGCATGGGGTAGGGTAGCCTTGGCGAAGGCGTGGTGCCCATAGGTGTGAGAATCTGGTCGGTCTCATCGATACTGCCGGTAGGAATAGACAGGCCAAAATTAAGGTGAATATTATGCTGGTCAGCAGAATAGATACCATAGAGTGCGGATACTTTAGTATCGCCAATGCCGGATGTGTTAGTGGTAAAAACGCCTCTTTGGTTTGTGCCCATCATGCCGCTGAAGGTGATGTGATCCATTTCTTTATCGATGTAATTCAACATAAGCATCAGAGTCAATTTGTCACTGGGTGCATACATGGCACCCAACATATGCATATCGGTAGTCATATCCACCGGTACCACGCGTAAGCCTGAACCTGGCGCTACGATAGCTTCGGGTGATACCGAATCACTGCCTTGCAGGTTATCCTCCATGCGCATTGACATAAATCGATATGACAGCATCCACTCACCTTTTTTGTGCAGATGATCGCCCATCACACCGATCGGGGCGTGGTTAGCAATTTGATGGCCGTGATGATTTTGTGCCGATGCGGCGAGTGCCTGGTGGCTAAAAGCCAAAGCAATTGCAGCGAGTGCGATGCCGGCGAGTGGTGCAAGCAGTCGCGTTGTTAAAGCGTTTTTCATGGTTAATTTATCCTGGCTGGTAACACTAACAATTGATCATAGGTTTAGGTTCGAAGTTGTTGGCGTTCGCGTTTGTGGATGAGTAGCGGGGCGCAATTTTAATGCAGTCGCGGCAAATGAAAATGCGACATATTGTCGCAGCGGCTTATCAGAGCAGATTGTCAGAGCAGATTGTCAGAGCAGATGGGGGGGCAATCTTGCTTACAGCGTATCGGAGTCTTGAAAATTCTGGTGGTTAAACAGGTCGGTATCGGGGGCCAGCAGTTGCAGGTAGCGATCGAAATATAAAAATTGTTTTAACAGCAGCGTAAATGCGCTGGGAAAACGAATGCCATGACGTCTGGCGATGCTGGACACAATCGTTAACGGGCCGTTGTCGTCATTGCTTGGGTTGCTTTTGTCTTCTTGATGCTGCCCCCGGCTTTGCTCAAGCCCGGCTGGTTTATCCTGGCTGAACATTGTTTCAGTAAACATCATGCGGAGGTCGTTTTCCAGTTGCGCGGCATCGACTTTACGTTTGGTCATACCCACGGCAATCATTGCTTCGGCCATCGCGGTAAAGTTTTCTTCGCTAAATGATTGCACAAGGTTAACCGCTGCCGACCAAATTGCCGGGGTGATTTTTCCCACCATACCAAAATCAATAAAGGCAACCTGGCCGCTGGGCGTAAGTAGAAGATTGCCGCTGTGTAAATCGGCATGAAAGAATTCGCAATGTTTAAGCGATAAAAACCAGGCATTAAGTGCGCTGAATAGTGCGGCTTGTGCATCAAACTGAAGGAGGTTATCAGTGTCAGCATCGATATCGAGAATGGACTTATCGGTAAACGATTTGCCGTCGATACGGCTCATAGTCAATATTTTTTTACCCGAGGCGGCTGGGTACACCTTGGGTGCAATCACCTGATTTATAGCTTGTTCACGCAAAAAATCGTTAAATCCTGTGAGATTATTGGCCTCTTTAATAAAGTCGCATTCGTCGCGCATACTTCGATGAATTTCGCTAATAATGTCGGTAATGGCTTCGCGGTCCAGCGCCGGCGATACCAGCTCAATAATGCGGCTGATAAAAAACGCGGTATTCAGGTCGGTATCAATAATGCTTTCAACATTGGGTTTTTGTACTTTTATAACCACTTTTTCGCCGCTGTGCAGCACTGCGCCATGCACTTGTGCTATCGATGCGCTGGCCAAGGGTGTTTTTTCAATATATCGAAACTGATGCTCGCTGGGGTGACCCAGCTCCTGCTCAATAATCCTAATGATTTCGCGATAGGGAATTGCGGGTGTGTTATCGAGGCAGCCTTGAAACGCCTCGACATAATCGGCAGGGAACAATGTCGGTGAGCTGGCAATAAACTGCCCTAGCTTGATATAGGTAACGCCTAGTGATTCAAATAAGGTCCGAACTTCAACGGCCGTGGGTTTGCGCCGCTCACGCAAACAGCGAAATAACCCAGGTGACGCTTTTAGCAAGGTGCTGTTAAACCGAATACCGCTTTTGGCAGCGGTCGATAATGGCTGCAGCGCGGCAATGGTTTGCTTTGCTTTGTTGCTTAAGGGGTTTACCATAGTCTGTATTGCCAGGATTGGTGCACGTGATTCGGCGCGTTAGCACTACGCCAGCCTGCTTATTAAACGGTATTTTTATTCGCTAGTCACTTGTTTAAGCGGTTAACCCTATGAATGTTTACAGCGATGCTGGTTGAGACTGATGCCTGCTGACACCGATATCATGCAGTCGGCGCGTGGCAAAGCTGCTAAGGCGATTGCCCTCAATAGTGAAGATACTGCACTTATCGATCGCTATATCGACGCAGTATGGCTTGAGCGCGGGCTGAGCAAACACTCGCTAGACGCCTATGCCCGCGATTTGCGCTTGCTTGCTATGCATTTGCAACAGCACGCTAAGCGATTATTAACCGCCGAGCACGCAGATTTAGTGGGTTATTTATCGGTACTGGCAATGGCCCGTCGCAGCCCGCGCTCCCAGGCGCGGCTAATATCAAGCGTTAGGGGGCTTTATCGCTACTGCCTGCGTGAGGGCCTGCTTAAAAGCGACCCCGCACTGCGATTAGAGCCACCCAAATTAGGCCGGCCGCTGCCGGCAACACTCTCTGAGTCGCAGGTTAGCCGTTTACTTGCCGAACCCAAAGACGATAGCTTAATTGAGCAGCGCGACAAGGCCATGCTTGAGCTACTGTACGCCAGTGGTTTGCGCGTCTCCGAACTGGTTAACCTTGAAATGCCTGCGATTAATTTACGCCAGGGTGTGGTGCGCGTCTTGGGTAAGGGCGGTAAAGAGCGGCTCGTGCCACTGGGCGACCAGGCAGCGGATTGTTTACATCACTATTTTACCCATGCAAGGCCAGGCTTGCTTGAAGGGGCCGGGGTCGATAAAGCCTGTGCAATCGTGTTTCCCAGCAGGCGCGGGCAGGTTATGACGCGGCAGGCATTTTGGTATCGCATCAAGCACTATGCCGACCGCATTAATCTTAGCGTAAACCTCTCACCCCATGGGCTGCGCCATGCTTTTGCCACACACCTGCTTAACCATGGGGCCGATTTGCGGGTGGTACAGGTATTGCTGGGTCATAGCGACTTATCCACCACGCAAATTTATACCCATGTTGCCAGGCACCGACTACAGGAGCTGCACGCCAAACATCACCCCAGGGCCTGATAGCCATCATATTGACGCGATTCGTGGCTCTATTCCCTGCTCAGTCAGCCTGCGAAACTGGTACAATGCCGCGGTTCCGACAAGTTGGGTGGATATGGCAGGGTCGAGGAACGTATCCAGCAGTCGGTAATCTATAATTAGCCAGCCAACGGTTGTTAAGCAAATGTTTTCATAAACGCAGCGGTTTGATAAGTAAACTGTGTTGGTAGGTAAAGCGCGCTAACCCGAATGGTTGTCGCAGTGAGCTCGAAGTTGTTATTTCCAAAGGTTTGGCATCCACGTCATTTGTCGATTCATTATTTGTCGATTGATTGATTGTGTCGTTAATGATCGATCGCAGTATTATATTACAAGAGGAATATATGCGTAACTATTTGATATTTATAATTATTTTAGCTTTTCAGTCATCTGCATCAGTCGTAATTGCTGAGCCTGGCTCAGCCGCTGACCCAGCTGATCAAAAGGTACTCGATAAACTGAAAAGCGCTCGCCCTGACTTCCAGTTTGGCCCAGTGAGCAAAACGCCTGTTGAGGGCATTTACAAGTCTGCGATTGTGAATGGCCCAACCATTTACTTAACGGCAGATGGAGAGCACTTTTTTGCCGGTGATTTCTTTCAGGTGGGTGCAAACGAAATTGTTAACCTCGGTGAGCTCGAAATGGAAAAGGATAGGGTGGTAGCGTTATCGAAGCTGAGCACCGACGATATGATTGTTTTTGGCCCCAAAAACCCCAAGGCGCACGTGTATGTGTTCACCGATGTCGATTGCTACTACTGTCAAAAGCTTCACCAGGAGGTACCCGCGCTTGAGGAATTAGGGGTTGAGATTCGTTACCTGGCCTATCCGCGTGCAGGCATTGGTTCGCCCAGCTATCGAAAAATCGCATCTGCCTGGTGTGCTAATGACAAAACGGCATCGCTAACGGCGTTAAAAGCGGGGCAGGAGATTCCTGATAACGTTTGTGAACCTAATCCGGTTGCCGGACAGTACAAACTGGGTGGTCAATTGGGCGTCAATGGTACACCGGCGTTAGTCACCGAATCGGGCAAGCTGTTGCCCGGTTATATGCCAGCGGATAAACTGGCGGCTGCTTTGGGTTTGTAAGCTTTTAAGACGGTTCAGCTCTGCCGTACGTAAAAGCGCAGCTTTATCGCTGCGCTTTTTTATTGAGAACTAACGTAGTGAAATTATTTATTTTTGTGACATTTTTTATTCTAGCGACTTAGCAGGTTTGGTTTGAAGACAATAAATATTGGTATATGCGGTTTGGGCACCGTGGGCGCAGGTGTTGTCAATGTGATGCAACGTAACGCTAGTGCGTTAACGGGCCGTAGCGGCTGTCATTTTCAGCTAAAGCATATCGGTGCGAGGCGTGATAATGATAATTGTGACGTTTCGCAGTATCAGGTCAGTCGCGATATTTTTGCGGTTGTCAACGACCCCGATATCGATATTGTGGTGGAATTAATTGGCGGATATGAGCCGGCGCTGGAACTGGTACTGCGGGCTATCGAAAACGGTAAACACGTTGTTACCGCCAACAAAGCATTAATTGCTGTGCACGGCAATGAAATTTTTGCCGCGGCAGAAACCAAAGGCGTGAATGTTTATTTTGAAGCTGCGGTTGCCGGTGGTATTCCCATTATCAAAGCACTGCGCGAGGGGCTGGCGGCTAATTCAATACAGTGGTTGGCGGGAATCATTAATGGCACAGGTAACTATATCCTCACTGAAATGCGTGACAAAGGTCGCGAGTTCGATGATGTCTTGCGCGATGCACAGGCGCTGGGTTATGCCGAGGCCGACCCAACCTTTGATGTTGAAGGTATTGATGCTGCGCATAAGCTGGTTATTCTGGCGTCCTTGGCCTTTGGTATACCATTAAATTTTGATGCCTGCGTTACCGAAGGTATTTCTGGGATTGCACCCCAGGATGTGGTCTTTGCCGGTGAATTGGGTTACAGAATTAAACACTTAGGTATTGCGCGAAAAACCGATCAGGGTGTCGAGCTGCGCGTGCATCCTACATTAATCCCGCAGCGCCGTTTAATTGCTAATGTCGATGGCGTGATGAATGCGGTATTGGTCAATGGCGATGCGGTGGGAGCAACGCTTTACTACGGTGCAGGTGCGGGTGCAGAGCCAACGGCATCGGCAGTGGTGGCCGATATCGTTGATGCGGCGCGAAGGATTGCTTCGCCCGGTGGGGCAGCGGTGCCGCATTTGGGTTTCAATGCAGAATCGCTGCAAGCACTACCCATTGTTGATATCAATGCTATTGAGGCGGCGTATTATCTGCGCATTACTGCCGAGGATAAGCCGGGCGTGCTATCGCATATTACCCAGATTTTAAGCGAGTCGGGTATTAGCATTGAAGCCGTGTTGCAGAAAGAACCCGCACAGCATGGCGAAGCCTTGGTGGCGGGTGCCTCGGTGCAGGTGCCGATTGTGCTGATTACTGATATCACTACAGAGTCACGATTTAAAGCGGCGGTTAAAGGTATAGAGGCGTTGGATTCAATACAGGATAAAGTGAATTTTATTCGCGTTGAATCATTAGGTTAACGCTTTTTGTGTACATCGATATTGGTTAGTTTTATTTAATCGTTTTATATACTAGAGAAATCACGTGAAATATATTAGTACCCGGGGCAATGCGCCAGAATTGGATTTTGAACAGGTATTATTAACGGGCCTGGCCAGTGATGGCGGCTTATATGTGCCTAAAACCCTGCCACATTTTTCTACCGAGCAAATTGCGGCAATGGCGGGTTTACGTTACGACGCGCTGGCTTATGAAATTGTTGCGCCCTTTATTGGCGACTGTATTCCCGAAGCTGACTTACGCAGTATTTTAAAAGAGACCTATGAAAGCTTTTCACATCCAGCCATTGCGCCGTTAATTCAACTCGACCGCAACGAATGGGTGTTGGAGTTATTTCAGGGGCCAACGTTGGCATTTAAAGATTTTGCGTTGCAGCTATTGGGTCGCCTGCTCGACTACGTATTAAAGCGACGCAAGCAACGCGTTGTGATTATGGGGGCGACATCGGGTGATACAGGGTCGGCGGCCATTGAAGGCTGTCGTCATTGCGATAATATCGATATATTTATTTTGCACCCACATAACCGGGTGTCTGAAGTCCAGCGCCGTCAAATGACAACGGTGTTAGAAGACAATGTGCACAATATCGCGGTTGAAGGTAATTTTGATGACTGCCAGAATATTGTTAAAGCCAGTTTCCGCGATCAATCTTTTTTACCTGAGGGTTTGCAACTGGTGGCAGTAAACTCAATTAACTGGGCGCGTATTATGGCCCAAATTGTTTATTACTTCTATGCCGCTTTATCGCTGGGTGCGCCAGCAAAAACCATGGCGTTCTCGGTTCCCACGGGTAACTTCGGTGATATTTTTGCCGGTTATCTTGCCAAAGGTATGGGGTTGCCAGTCAGTCAATTGGTTATTGCGACTAACAGAAATGATGTGTTGCATAGAGTGATGACCGACGCCGTTTATGCGCGTACCGAACTCCACCAAACGCTGTCGCCCAGTATGGATATCAGCATATCCAGTAATTTCGAACGGCTGATGTTTGATTTATATGATCGAGATGGCGATCGTATTCGGGCTTTAATGGAACAGTTTAATAGCGATTCAATTAGCCTTGACGATACTGCGATGTCATCGGCCCGTGAGCTCTTCGACAGCGCTGCTATTGACGATGCCGCCACCTGTGACATTATTAGCCAGGTGTTTAAAGATAGCGGCTATATGCTCGATCCTCACTCAGCAACAGGGGTTGGTGCGGCGCGTATTTGTAATAAAAATGCTGAACAGCCTATGGTGGTATTGGCCACTGCCCACCCGGCAAAATTTCCTGCCGCCATTGCCGAGTCGGGCATTAGTGCAGAAGCAACCATGCCTCAGCATATGCAAGACTTGTTTGAGCGCGAAGAGCGCTTTGAAGTGCTTGCCTGTGATAAAGCGGTGGTTAATCAAACTATGATTGAGCGAATTTCATCGTAATTTTTCTTGTGCTGCGCATGGGCACTTTGCATGGGTAGTTTGCATAGGTCCTTTTCAGTACAGAGTCAAAGCGATGATTGAGAATTTAGCCAGGCAAACCGAATTATGAGCGTGGTTATTCAGCGGCGCTCTATTATTGATACTGCCAGTTATCATTTTTCTGATGACCTGCCCCCACTTTTGCAGCAGATTTACGCTGCGCGTGGTATCACCTCCAATCATGATATTGACCTTTCTATGTCGGCGCTGCTTGCGCCTGGCTTGCTGGCGGGTATTGATGCGGCTGTCGAATTAATTATTCAAACCCTGCAAGGTGAGGGTCGAATCCTTATTGTAGGTGACTTCGATGCCGACGGGGCGACCAGTTGTGCGCTGGCTATTAGGGCATTTGAAGCGCTGGGCTACACCAATGTTCGCTTTATGGTGCCCAATCGCTTTGAGTATGGCTACGGGCTGACCCCCGAAATTGTTGAACTGGCCAAGTTGCAACAACCGAATTTAATTATTACCGTCGACAACGGCATCTCCAGCATCGATGGCGTTGCGGCGGCACGCGCTGCTAATATCGATGTGCTGGTCACCGATCATCACTTGCCCGGCCAGCAGTTGCCCGATGCTAATGTGATCGTTAATCCCAACCAGCAGGGTTGTGAATTCCCCAGTAAGGCCTTGGCGGGGGTTGGTGTGATATTTTATGTCATGTCAGCGCTGCGTGCCGGCCTGCGAAAAAATCACTGGTTTAATAATACTCGGCCCGAACCCAATATGGCCGACTTTTTAGACCTGGTTGCGCTGGGCACGGTGGCCGATGTTGTGCCGCTGGATAAAAACAATCGCGTTTTGGTTGAGCAGGGTTTACGGCGGATTCGCTCGGGCAAAGCATGCGCAGGTATTCGCGCATTGATTGAAGTCTCAGGTAGAAGTGCGGCCACTATTGTGGCCTCGGATATGGGTTTTGCACTGGGTCCAAGGCTAAATGCGGCGGGCCGCTTGGATGATATTTCTATTGGTATTGCCTGCTTGTTAACTAACGATACCAATCTGGCGCGTGATATTGCGACTGAGCTAGACGCGATGAATAAGGATAGGCGGCAAATAGAGCAGGGTATGCAGCAGCAGGCGGAATCTGCGCTTAAAGCGTTAGAGCAGCAGAAAGCGGTTGAGTTGCCGGTGGGGATGTGCCTGTTTAACGATACCTGGCACCAGGGTGTGGTGGGTATTTTGGCGTCACGTATTAAAGATAAGCACCATCGCCCGGTGATTTGTTTTGCCTTGGCGAATGATGATGCAGACTGTGATGAGTTAAAGGGGTCGGCGCGATCGATAAAAGGTTTTCATATTCGCGATGCGCTGGATGCGGTAGCAGCGAAAAACCCCGGGTTAATTGAGAAGTTTGGTGGTCATGCCATGGCGGCGGGGCTGAGTTTAAAGCGCAGTGCTTATGAGCAGTTTCAGCAAGCGTTTAATGAAGAGGCCAGTAGGCAATTAACCCGCGAAGATCTGCAATCGCGCATTTTAAGTGATGGCAGTTTACAGGCCGAAGAGATTTCTATTGCCAATGCTATGTTGGTTAACTATGCGGTACCCTGGGGACAGCAATTTCCCGAACCATTGTTTGATAACGAATTTACGGTGGTGCAGCAGCGGATTGTGGGTGGTAAGCATTTAAAACTGGTGCTTAAGGCCGATAATACTAGCGATATTATCGATGCGATTGCATTTAATGTTGAGCTTGAGCAATGGCCGGATGATTCGGTCAAAAGATTAACAGCGGCTTACCGACTCGATATTAATCGTTACCGTGGCCGTGAAACGGTTCAGCTGATTATTGAACACCTGGAAAAAGTGAGTTAGCAATGCAGGCGAAAACGCAAACGCAAAAAATTACTCCCGGTTTTTATCAGCATTTTAAAGGTAACCCCTACCAGGTGATTGATATTGTCCGGCATAGCGAAACTCAAGAGGAAATGGTTTTATATAAAGCGCTTTATGGCGATTTTGGTCTATGGGTGCGACCATTGGCTATGTTTGCTGAAACGATAGAGCGCGATGGCCAACAGTTTGAGCGCTTTAGACGCCTTGCCGACGACGAGTTAAAGGAAGTAGAGAGTGAGTAAGAAGAATAGTAGCACCGATAGCAATAAAAGCGATGAACAGCCGAGTGACGCAAACCTAGGGGATAGCGCACCACCGAACCCCAGCTACGGTACGGGTGTTTTTCGCCGAAGAATTCGTTTAACTAAAAGTGAAGATAGTGTTTTAGGTGAACTTGAAGATAGCAGTCACGCGTTTAAAATCCGTTTAAGCTTTAATGAACAGACTATAACGGATGTGTCGGCTGACGCGATTCGCTATCCTATGACAACCTGCCCAGGCGCGGTTCAGCCACTGCGGCAGTTTATTGATATGCCGCTGGGTCTGAAGTCTGGCGAAATCACTAAGCGAATTAACCCACGATTACAGTGCACCCACTTATTTGATTTAACTGTGCTGGCCTATGCCCATATTGCCCGTGATGAGACTAAGCGCGTGTACGATATTACTTTACCCGACGATACCGAAACTGCCACCGCATTGCCATTACAGGTATTTCAAAACGGTGAGTTGGTATTAAGCTGGATGGTGAAAAAATGGCAGGTGATTGAGCCAATCGCCCTTGCGGGCAACCGAATGGGCGCGGGATTTTCAAAGTGGATAGCCGCGGCGTTTGGCGACGATGAGCAGCAAAAAGAGTGGGCGTGGTTAGCGCAAAAAGGTAATTTGGTGTCGGAGGCGCGAACCTTTGATATCAATGCGCTGGCGGGTACACGCAATTTTGTTGGTGAGCATATGGTGGGTATTTGCCACACTTATAGCGAGGCCGAAATTGGCAGTGCTGCACACACGTATAATTCCTTTATTGATTTTTCTGACACGGCGGAAGATTTACTATTGTTTAAAGGGCGAGTTTAAAGCAAAGATTTCAAGAGTGGGTTTAAAACCGTTTAGTCTACAGGACCTTTGAAAATCGAAGTTCTCTGTTAGCCGGGTTATCGTTTTGCAGGTAGAGGTCAAATACCATGGCAATATTTCTTAGCATTAAACAGCCTTTTTCTGTGACCTTAATCGTCTCGTTGTCTATGGTGAGTAACTGGTCTTGCGCCATGGCTTCGAGCGCGTTCAATTCACTGGCAAAATAGCGTGTGAACATTATCGAATACATTCGTTCAAAGTAGTCAAACACCAGAATATGCCGACACATCAGTTGCTGGATAATTTCGGCGCGTAGCCGGTCGTCGTCAGACAGTGAATAGCCGCGTTCAACGGCGAGCTGTCCGTTACTAATCGTCGTTTGATAGTCTTTTAACTGCTTATGGTTTTGGCTATAGCAACCAGCTACTTGACTAATCGCACTAATACCCATGCCGATAATGTCGCAGTCGCCATGGGTCGAGTAACCCTGAAAATTTCGATGCAGCGTATCTTGCGCAAGGCTTTGGCATAAGGGGTCATCGGGCAGTGCAAAGTGATCCATGCCAATATGCTGATAACCGGCGCGCTTTTATATTATTGTTGAAGGATGGGTCAAGCTTTATAAAAGTACAGCAGCGGGAGAGGAGACCATACTCCAAATGCTCATTGGTGGTGATACTGTGGTGGGCTCGGCGGTATTTTTGAATGCGCCGTATCCGTTAAGTGCACAGATTGCTGAGACTGCAACGCTGGTCAGCTTTCCCGCTGCTACAATTTGCCAGTTGATTCGCAATAATAATGAGCTGGCGGTGAATATGCTTAACAATATATCGCTGCGCTCACAACTGTTAATTCAGCAGGTTGAAATGGTCAGGTTAAAGTCGGCAACCGAGAGAGTTGGCTGGTTTTTACTAAAAACGCTGATGGCGCAGAGTGAATCTAATAAGATGGCTAAAAACAGTATTCGTTTACCTTACGACAAGGCGATGATTGCGTCTTACCTGGATATGAAACCCGAGACTTTTTCGCGCACGTTAAAGCGCTTTAGAAACCAGGGTTTTCATGTTGAAAATGACACGATTATCTTGCCCGATGCGGAGAATCTTTGTGGCTTTTGTGACAAGGATATTGCCTCGGTCTGTGCTCGCGGCAATACGGCAGACTGTCCTGGCGCTTGAAGCTAGCAAGGGCATCGCCCCTTGATCTGACTTTTGCTTGTGAGCTAGCAGTGCATGCCGATTTGGGTAAAGTTTTTCGATATTTTAATTCTGGCCGTGGTGTATCGTTGAATCCGTAGCGCCGCTTATATTTTCTCTCGACGGATGGTTTATGCGATTAGATTTGCCAAGCGAGAATAAGCTGCGCGAGTTTAGTGCTGCGTTGCTTTCCTAATTGCTGACACAATGATATTGCTAATTCCTTTAATTCCCTATCGTTTGAAATTTCAATCCCCCGCGGAGTCAATGTGTTTGTCCTGTGTGAATTGCTCCCGTGGTTATTGAGTGACGCCACGAGTGCTAGTAGCATTGCTTTAACATTATCAAAAGCAGTAGCGCCGACAATCGCAGCAAATTCTTTTTCCAGCGCAGTGGATGCGTCAATCGAGTCGTGCATCAACTGTTTGCCTCTTTCGCTAAGCGACAGCAGTAGTTGCCGGGGGTCGTCCGGGTCGGGTTTTTTCTTGATATAACCCAGGTCTTCGAGCCCGGAGGCTAGAGTGCTAATGGTCTGTTTGCTGACGCCAAATCTGCGCACAATGGGTTGCACGCGTGAGCCTTCGGGTGTCAGTGAAAGCAATAACATGCCGTGGCCGGGCTTCATGCCGTGATGGCCTTTTTCTGTGATCATCATACGCAGGCGATCTTTCACATAATTTGACAAGCGGGGAAGCAGGCCCGAAAGTCGTGCTTCAGCGTTGTCGTCAATGGGGTAGTACTCGACAAGATCGATCGCGCGGCTGAGCGTTAGCAGTGTCAGGTTTGCCTGCCTGTAGTTGTCGCTGCCCACAATACTTGCGAACTCGGACTCGATTTGTTCTGAAATCAAAGCGCCTTTGCTGATCAGTGTTTTTCCTTTGGTCGTGATTTGAAGGATTTTGGCTCGGCGATCAGCGGGATCTTCGACCCTGGTGACGTAGCCCAGTCGCTCGATTTCGTTGACGGTTTGATTCACTGCCTGGCGTGTCAGACCCAAGTGTTGGGCAATATTCGACAGGCTCTCGCTATTTAGCGCGGCGAGGGCAATATACGGTTCAAAGCTGGCCCTCAGGCCCTGGTGACCGTGCCTGTTAGCTAAACTCTCCATCACCTTTTGCTCTAAAAATAGCGTTAAATCAATGATATGCCGTGCAAAATTATTGCGGTAACGGGTTTGTAGAGAGGGTATTTTGAGCGAGTTGGCAGAGTTGTTCATAGGCTTAATGTAAATGCTTTATGACATAGCGTCAATGATAATTGATTAAATAAGCAGGCTGTCATAAGCTGCGATGCAGTCAACGGTAGCCGTTAAAGCTAGCGGACAAAACATTATTTGTTAACGCCACTGTATAACAGTGTTAGAGAACAGTACTGCGGATAACAACATGGTACAGCAGCATTCAATAATAACTACGGGAGAGCGACCAAAGTGACAGCAAAGCGCAATGTTGGGTATATAGGGCTGGGCAATATTGGTAAACCGTCGGCCGAGCGCTTGATTGGCGGTTCGCTAAATGCCCATGTGTTTGATGTTTACCAGCCGGCCGTGGATGAGCTAGTGGCAAAAGGGGCCATTGCTTGCGCTTCGGTCGCGGAGCTGTCGGGTCTTTGTGACCATATTGGTGTTTGTGTGCGCGACGACCAGCAGGTCGAGGAGTTGCTATACGGTGATGGTGGTATTCTCGCCAATGCACAAGTCGGTACGGTGGTTGCTATTCACAGCACCGTGACCCAGGCCAATTTACTGAAGTGGGGCGCAGAAGCTGCGGCAAAAAATCTGCATTTAATCGACGCGCCCATTACCGGCGGGGCGCATCGCGCTGCCGATGGCACCTTGTGCTATATGGTTGGTGGTGCTGAGGATATTGTCGCGCGCAGTGAACCGGTATTTGCAACCTCAGCAGAGAAAGTGGTGCACGCCGGTGACCTGGGTTCGGGCATTGCATTAAAACTTTGCAACAACTATATGCAGTACGGTGAGTTTATCCTGATGGCCGAGGCAACCAAACTGGCCGATCGTTGTGGCCTGTCTGCCGATGTGCTCAGGGAAGTGGGGCTATCTAATGGCGTTGTCAACGAACAAATGCATATGTTTGTCTCCGGTCGCAACGGCCTGGCGGCTGCCAGTGACGCAGCGCAGATGGAGGAGTTTTTTGGCGCGATGGCAAAACTCGGTCGCAAGGATATGGAGTGTGTGGTTCAGACCGCCGCCGATCATAAAGTGACGCTGCCAACTGCGGAATACGTGCGCGACCTCATAGAAGATGTATTTTTGGCCCGCGATCATTCGCGTTTGATTGAATGACACAGTGATTGTAAGCATTTGACAATAATGAGTGACGTGAAAACGAATTATTCGAATACAAGTCATTCGAACACAAGTCATTCGAACACAAGCAATGAGAAGATAAGCATAAGAGAGAGGTACTGCTAAGTGAACCCAGAAACCCGATTACTGATCGATGGAGAGTTGGTCGAAGCTAAATCTGGAAAAACCTACCCGAATATTAATCCCGCGACTGAAGATATTATCGGTCAGGTTGCCGATGCTGGCCCTGAAGATATGGAGTTAGCGATTGCTGCTGCGCGTCGCACATTCGATACAACCGATTGGTCGACCAATCACGATTTTCGCGTGCAGTGCCTGCGCCAATTGAAAGAGGGATTGTTGGCAGAAATGGAGGACTTCAAATTACAAATTGCTGCCGAGACCGGTGCGCCGCTAGGTATTTGCGGTGACAAGGGGCCGCAGTGTGAATTACCCATTAGCTTTATTGATTATACCTTGGAACATTTACCTAACTATCGATGGTCTACTGACATTGGTATTTCCGAGATTATGGGCGGTAAGAGTCGACGTCTGGTTGAGCGTGAAGCCATTGGTGTTGTCGCCTGTGTTACGCCATGGAATGTACCGCTACAAATTAATCTCGCGAAATGTATTCCCGCGCTTGCCGCGGGCTGTACGGTAGTACTAAAAGCAGCACCGGATACCCCCTGGTCGGCAACCACGCTAGGCCGCATTGTTAATGAACATACGGATATTCCGCCTGGCGTATTTAATGTTGTCACCTCAGAGGACCCGGTGACCGTTGGTGACCAGCTGGTGGGTGACCCACGCGTTGATATGGTGTCGTTTACCGGTTCTACGGCAGTTGGTAAGCATATTATGACGCGCGCCAGTGAGACGGTGAAAAAGGTTTTTCTTGAGTTGGGTGGTAAATCGGCGAATATTATTCTCGATGATGCTGACTTTGGCAGCAGTTTACTGAGCGCGCTGGCCGTTTGCTTTCACGCGGGGCAGGGTTGCGCTATTCATACACGTTTGCTGGTGCCCAAGGACAGGCAGCCAGAAGTGGAAGAGTTATTAAAGCAGTATTTTGGTTTTATCTCTTATGGCAATCCCGACTCTGACGAAATTATGGGGCCGCAGGTCAACGCCCGGCAACGTGATCGCGTCCTTGGCTATATCGAGAAAGGCAAGCAGGAAGGCGCACGCGTGTTGCTCGGGGGCGGAAAGCCAGCGCATTTGGACAAGGGTTTTTACGTCGAGCCAACGGTATTTGTCGATGTCACTAACGATATGACTATTGCTCGTGAAGAAATTTTTGGCCCCGTACTTTGTGTGATTGCCTACGACGATGAGGACGACGCGATTCGCATTGCCAACGATTCTGACTTTGGTTTGTCTGGCGGTGTTTGGTCGGCCAGCGATGAACGCGCGCTGGCCGTCGCGCGGCGCATTCGTACCGGAACCGTGAATGTTAACGGTGGCAATTACTACGGTGGTGATGCGCCTTTTGGTGGTTATAAGCAAAGTGGTATTGGCCGTGAAATGGGTAAAGAAGGTTTTGAGGAATACCTTGAAATCAAAACAATTGCTATTAGCGTCTAACGGTAGTGCAAAGTGTTGGCTATCAAATAAGTGTTAATAAGATAACTGGGGAAACAAAAGAGCGATGAGTAATACACTGGGTTACGAAAATAAAAATGTTGTTATTACCGGTGCAGCGTCTGGTATGGGTAAAGCGGCAGCAGAGAAGCTAGTTGAGCTGGGTGCCAATGTCTATGCGCTGGATATTGCACCAGTCGATATTCAAGTAGCGGCAGCAATTAAGACCGATATGAAAGATGCGGCGACCATCGATGCCGCGGTAGCGCAGGTTCCCGCGGATATTTACGCGCTTTTTAACTGTGCCGGTGTTCCCAGCCCGCCCTTTTCAGCAGCAGATACGATACTGATTAACTTTTCAGGTATGCGTTACTTAACTGAGCTACTGTTACCGAGGATTTCGGCTGGTGGTGCCATTGCCTCTATTGCATCAACAGCAGGTATGGGGTGGCGACCAAAGCTTGAGTCAGTCCGCGAGTTTCTGGCATTGGACAGCAGCTTGGCCACTGCAGCCAAGTGGATTACCGATAACCCTAAAGCCAGTGCCGATGGTTATGGGTTTTCCAAGCAGTGCATGATTGTTTATACGATGACGCGGGCAGCAGAGCTGGCAAAACAGGGCATTCGAATTAACTGTATTGCGCCTTCACCGACTGCTAGTGGGTTTATGGAAAAACTCAAGGGTGAAGGGCAGATGCCGGACGAAGCGATTGATTTATTCCTGCCGCCGAACGGTGAGTATGCCAACGGTGGGCATATGGGTGACCCGTTGGTTTGGCTAAATAGCGAGATGGCCAGTTTTGTCAGTGGTATTAATCTTGCGGTAGATTTTGGTTACTGTGCCCAGGTATTTATGGGGCAGCGTGACGATTTGCTGGGTATTTCCTGAATGTGGCAGTGCCTGGACCGGTGATCACTGTACTTTTACCCTGCCATTTCATGTTCGATACGCTGTTTCGGCTAATTTATTTTCGCTGCTAAAATACTTTTTTGCTTTTTGGCGATGTTTTAATTGCCATGCGCATTGCAACTGCTGCAACACTCTGGCGGACTAGGGGGCGATACCGCCGTCTACGCATAGCGTTGCCCCGGTGGTATAGCTTGATGCTTCACTGGCGAAGTAAAGCGCGGTGCCGACAACTTCATCGGGCTGGCCTACGCGCTTCAAAGCGATGGGTTCAATAACGTAAGGCAGTGTTGCTTCGTTGCGAACAAAGCCGGCCGCAGCATCGGTGTCGAAAGTGCCGCAAATAATGCAGTTGATGCGCACGCCCGAACCTGCATATTCCTGCGCGCTGGCTGAGGTAAGCGCATTAAGCCCGGCTTTTGCTGCGCTGTAAGTCGTAGTGGTAGGGGTGGGTTTAATCGATGCGACTGAACTGATGTTGATAATTGAGCCGCCGCCAGTCTTTGCCATCTGGGTGGCGGCCAGTGCGGTCAGTCTTGTTGGCCCTTTCAGGTTAACGTCTATAATCTTGTCAAACAGGGCTTCGCTGGTTTCAAGTAGCGAAGGCGCCACTGGGGACATCCCGGCGTTGTTGATCAGCACATCAATGCGGCCAAAGTGTTCGATAACGTTGTTCATTACCGGTTCCAGGCCATCCCATTCGCCCACATGACAGCGCAGTGCCAGGGCTTCGCCGCCTGCTTGCTCAATTTCAGTCGCGAGCTTCTCGCACTCTTCCAGCTTTCGGCTGGCAATAACGACTTTTGCGCCGCGCTGAGCAAAGGCTATGCACATTGCCTTGCCCAGCCCTCGGCTGCCGCCAGTGACCATTACGACTTTATTATTCACATCAAGTAGCGTTTCAGGGCGAGGACTATTCATTTTATTTGCATACTCCGGTTGGGGATGGCCAGCGGCCAGAGCGCTCATTTTACGCCGGTTAATGTAGCTTTTTTCTACCCGCTCTTATAATATCATTGTTATTTTAACTAAGTCTATCGAGTGCGAAAAAGGTTGTAATAAAAATAGGTTATGCAAAAAAAGCCTGCGCGAAAAAAAGTGCGTCCGTAGCTTACCGAATCGCTTGTGCCAAAAAACACCGGGATAATATCGATGAGTAAAAATGAATCTTCCGCATTGCTGGATAAACAGCAGCTAAACCACTGGTTGCAAGCGAAGGGCCTGATGGGTGAAGGCACATTAACGGTAACGCGTTTAGCAGCGGGCCGCTCCAACGAAATGTTTGTTCTTGACTATGCCAGCCCCGATGGGCAGGCGCAGAGCGTAGTGCTGCGCAGGCCTGCGGGCGTGGCCTGGGAAAAGGCCGAAAAAGTACTGCGTCGCGAGTATCAGTTGCTCAATGCACTTAAGGGCAGGCAACTCGCAGTGCCAGAACCGATTGTGTTGAACGAGGATAAATCAGTTATCGGTGCGCTTTTTTATATTATGCAAAGGGTCGATGGATTCGTGCCAGCGATGGGCGCTATTCCCGAGTCATTTATTGCAGCCAATCAGGATATTCGAGATACGGCCTTTGCCGGGTTGCAAGCGATTGCCGCTATCCATAATGTGGACTGGAAACAGGCGGGGCTAAGCGAGTACGGTAAGCCCGATGATTTTCATCAGCGCCAGGTTGGACGCTGGAGCAAGCAACTCCATAGCTACGAGGGCAGGCCGCTGCCCGAGCTCAACCGTATTGGCGATTGGCTGGAGCAACACCTGCCGTCACAATGGACGCCGACGATTATGCACGGTGACTATCATCCTTTGAATATGCTGATGGCTGATCAACAGCCGCCACGAATTGCGGCAATTGTCGACTGGGAAACCAGTACTATCGGCGATCCTTTTCTCGATTTGGTGAACTATCTCGACCTTTGGTATGTTTGTAATGGCGGCGTCGACTGGCCGACCGAAGATGAAATGATTGCGCACTATTTATCACTGGTGGACTTTGAGCCAGAGAACTTGCTCTACTACAAATTGCTCTATGCATTCAGACAGTCAGTTTTGCTCGAGGGTATCTACCAGCGCTCATTGCGCGATGATACACGCGACAATATGGACGAAATGGCGCAGCGGGTTGACTACCTTATTGCACAGGCTATTGTGTTACTCGATGGGGAAACCACTTAGGCGATGGGTGTTATCGCCCTCGATAGCGACGGAACTTAATTTGAAGACGATGCGCTTACCATCGAGCGGACGCCGGTTGCGACCGACTTGTTATTATCACTTAACCGCTAAATGTTATGGCCAAGCCACTTATAAAAGTTGACGTAATTTATCAGGCTGCATTGGAGCTCGCTTCCAAGCGTGGTGCTGGGCAGCTGACAATTCGAAATCTAACCCAGGAACTCAATTGTTCACCCAATACAATATATGC
>CBFHXO010000011.1:0-39202 GCA_965659815.1 Pseudomonadales bacterium | reverse complement strand
TTACGAAGGTCGACAGGCCGCCGAAGGTATTCTCGATTACCTAAAGGTATGACTTTTTCTCAGCTTAAGCGCGCTCGCCTGTATTCACTATTCGCACAATGATTAAATAACTACTGGATTTTACTAGTATGTTCCCATCGTTAAAAAACGACTGCTTTTTACGTGCGCTTCGCTGTGAGCCGGTAGATTACACGCCGGTTTGGATGATGCGTCAGGCCGGGCGTTACTTGCCCGAGTACCGTGCAACGCGCGCCAAGGCCGGCGATTTTTTATCGCTTTGCAAGAATACCGAGCTGGCTTGTGAAGTAACCTTGCAGCCTTTGGAGCGCTACCCACTAGATGCGGCAATTTTATTTTCTGATATTCTCACTATTCCCGATGCCATGGGCCTGGGTTTGTATTTTTCCGAGGGTGAGGGGCCGAAATTTGAAAGTCCGCTCACTACAACCGATGATATCGATAACTTACCGGTCGATGTGATGGGTGATTTGCAGTATGTGATGGACGCGGTTAATTTAATTCGTCGCGAGCTTAATGGCTGCGTACCGCTGATTGGTTTTACCGGCAGCCCATGGACGCTGGCCACTTATATGGTTGAGGGTGGTTCAACCCGAGAGTTTAAAAAAATCAAAACACTGTTGTACAGCGAGCCACAGGCGTTGCACAGACTGATGGATAAACTGTCGCAAGTTGTGGCAGCTTACCTAAATGCACAAATTGATGCCGGTGCACAGGTAGTGCAAATTTTTGATACCTGGGGCGGGGTGTTAAGTGACACAGCCTATCTTGAATTTTCGTTGGCGTATATTGAAAAGATTATTCGTAAGTTAAATGTCAAGCGGGACGATGGTAGTACCGTGCCGGTGATTGCATTTACCAAAGGTGGTGCATCGTGGTTACCGCAAATTAGTCAAACCGGCTGTAATGCCGTTGGGCTCGACTGGTCGGTTAGCCTTGCGCAAGTTCGCAAACAATTAGGTGATGGTATCGCCTTGCAGGGCAATATGGACCCGGCGATTTTGCGCGCGCCGGCCCAGGCCATTGAAACCGAAGTTGGGCGCATTTTGGCATCTTTTGGTCAGCACTCTGCCAACAGCGGCCATATATTTAATTTGGGTCATGGTATTACGCCCGATATCGATCCCGAACACGCTGGCGTATTTATTGAAGCGGTAAAATCACAGTCGCCACAATATCATCACTAGCGTTAGCAAAGTTTAAGCGATTAACGAAGTTGCTGATTCATCGATAGCGACGGCATCGCAACATCAGGTTTGCCCACCACAACGGCAGGTACACCAGCTACGCTTGAGTGTGCTGGTACGTCTTTTAATACCACAGAGCCAGCGCAAACCTGTGCGCCTTCACCAATACTGATATTGCCTAGGATTTTACTACCGGCGCCAATTAAAACGCCGGCACCAATTTTGGGGTGGCGATCGCCGGACTCTTTGCCGGTACCACCCAGCGTGACCGATTGCATAATGGATACGTTATTGCCAATAGTGCTGGTCTCACCAATCACAATACCGGTGGCATGGTCGAGCATCAGGCCATAGCCGATTTTTGCTGCCGGGTGAATATCGACACCGAAGCAATTGGAAATACGGCTTTGTAAAAATAGCGCCAGCTCGGTTCGGTTTTGTGTCCAGAGCCAATGTGCTACGCGATGCGACTGCAAAGCATGAAACCCTTTGTAGTACAAAAACGGTGTGCCGCATTCCGAGCAGGCTGAATCGCGATCGCGAATTGCCGCGACATCATAAATGGCGTAATCGACAATTCGGCTTTGCTCAGAATGCGCGTGATCAATCACTTCGCGCAGTGATAGTGCAGAAGCTGTTTTAGAACTCAATAAGTTGGATAAGTGAAAGGCCAGCGCCGAGGCAAAATCGTCGTGATTTAATATAGTCGTATGTAGAAAACTGGCCAGTATGGGTTCGCGTTCTGCCTCTCGGGTGGCTTCGCGACGAATGCATGCCCAGGTATCACCGCGCAGGGTTTCGAGCTTTTCTCTGTCGGTGTTATTACTGTTTTTGCTATCAGAGCCAGTACTGTCGCTGCCCATTCAACAATCCTTAACCGTGTGGTGTTGTGCGGTTTTATACTTAGCTGATTTTCGTTGCCTACTCAGGTACTGTCAATATCAAGATTAACCTTTAATTGCCAAAGCGTATGGCCGCTGTCATGATACTTGCTCTCAAAGTCCGAAATCGGCCTGGCGGGATCGATGTCAAGCTTATGGGGTTCGCAGTGATAGCCGCTAAGCGCCAGTGCCGCAGCAAACTCCTGTAAATAAATCGGCCAGTTGCTGCGCAGCTCAAGCGCTCCGCCGAGTGAGAGAATTTGTCGGTAAACTGGTGAACCATGCCAGCGCCGCTGGAGATGATGTTTTTTGGGCCAGGGATTGGGGTATAAAATAAAATGCCTGAGTAGCTTGATATTATCGTTAGATGCGAGGCGCCAAAAATCAAGCAGGTCGGCCCTGACAATACAATAATTGTTACCGCAAATCAGCATGGTGTCCGATGCCGATATTGACGTCGTCGCTTGCTTGCCAATGCGGCACGCCGACTTATCAATACCAATAATATAAGCCTCGGGAAATTGTTTAGCCAATGCGAGGGTGCTGTTGCCATTCCCGCAGCCCGAGTCGAATATCAGTGCAGCACGATTTACCTGTGCTATGGCATTGGCATAGGCTTTTGCATTGTGTTCGGCAACCGGCTTTTTAAATTCATGGTCCAGATGCCGTCGAACGATTTTCTCCAGATCCTCGTGGATACCCTCTTGGTTACTGGCAATATCGCGAGATGTCGATTTCATGGTAATGGGCCGAGCTTGGTATTGCCCTGGCTTAAAAGTCCTTGCTCAGGGTAATCTGAAAAGTAACGTTAAGAGAATGTTAAGCAATAGTTTGTTGATCATCATACAGGTAATATGCGTTTGTTCAGAGCGAATAGTTGCCTGAATATCATTCATCGATAGCTGGAAATAACAGAGCGATTGTTCATGCAAAAAGATTTTCGTCCCTACTGGGTTAAAAAATGTTACTTGAATGCCCGGCGCTGGTACGTCGATGCCTACTTGCGGCCGCGGTTTGCTTCGCTGGGGGATTATGGCACTTTTATGCGGCCTTGGCATATCGATATCAATGGCGCTGGTATTCATCTGGGCCGCTGCGCCACCGTTGTTGCCGAGCCTGACAATCACGTATCGATCGGCGTATGGGGAGATGCCGAGGGACAGGGCAGTATTCGCATTGGTGACTACGCAATGATTTCGCCTGGTGTCCGTATTAGCGCTGCTACCCGCGTCATTATCGGCGATAGTTGTATGATGGCTAACGGCGCGTATATTACCGACTCGGACTGGCATGGTATTTACGATCGCGTAGGTCGCGACCAGGCCAGTGCGCCAATTACCATTGCCGATAATGTCTGGATTGGCGACCATGCCACCGTGTTAAAAGGTGTGAGTATTGGCGAGAACAGTATTGTTGCCGCAGGTGCGGTGGTTACAAAAGATGTTGAGGCAAATGTGGTGGTTGCTGGTAACCCGGCAAAAAAAGTCCGCGACCTCGACCCAAACAAAGGGTTTAAAACTCGAGGCCAGTTTTTTGCCGACCCCGAAAGCCTTAATCGTGAATACGATAAAATTGATCAAATGGTGTTGCAAGAGAATACTTTTTGGCGTTGGATAATTGGCCTGGTGTGGCCGAAGTGGCGTTAGACATCCGAGCTTATGCTTTTTGTTCGCTGCCCGTTTGAGGAGTGTCGTCGGCGCTTTGGTTAATGTGTCTGGGTATATTAACGCTAAAGCATGAGCCTGCATTGGGCTTGCTTTCGAGGCTTAATTTACCGCCCAACAGTTCGGTAAAATGCATGGTAATTGACAGGCCCAGCCCGGTACCGAAAAACTGGCGGGTTTCGCTGCCATCAATCTGCCGGAAAGGCTCAAAGATAATATCCTGTTGCTCCTGGCTAATACCAATACCGGTATCCCTTACGCTAATTAGCATTTGCTGCGAATCAATGGTTGTTGTTAATGTAATGGTGCCATCGTGGGTAAACTTGGCAGCGTTACTTAATAGATTAAGTAAAATCTGAAACAGTTTTTTCTCGTCGGTTAAAATTACCTCGTCATCAGACTCGATAATTAAATCCAGCGTGTTGTTATTTTTTTCGATTAACGGTGCGACGGTATCGACTGTGCGATTAAGCAATGCCCTAATATTGGTGCTTTGCTCGCTAATTTCCATTTTGCCTGCTTCAATTTTTGAGATATCCAAAATCGAATTGATCAGGCTAAGTAAGTGGTCGGCATTATGGGTGATTTTATCAACGTCCTGGTCACAGCCAAACACACCTTCATCTTCAAGCGTTTCTTTCACCACTTCGGAGTAACCTAAAATACTTTGCAGCGGCGTTCGCAGCTCGTGGGTAATATTGGCAAGAAATTCCGACTTATGACGGTTGGCTTCCAGTGCCGTATCACGCGCTTGAACCAACTCGCTGGTGCGTAGCGCAACTTCGGTTTCCAGTAAATCTTTCTGGCCGCGCAACTTGTGGTCGCGTTCGGCAAGCTTGCTAATCATCTGGTTGTAAACGTCGGCAATTTGTACGACTTCAGACGGTGCGTTGGTGGCAATGTCTGCGCTTTTGTAGGCGCTGTCAGTAGTTTGTTGCATAACTCCGGTCAATGCGCGCATGGGTCTTAGCAGTCTGCGCAAGGTAAAGCTTAATACCAATGCGAACGCCAGGCCGTAGCCAAGCCCCACCGCCAGGTTGCGAACAAAAATTTGTAGCTGAAAGCTGCGCACCTCTGAAGCATCGATTTGAATGGCAACGTAGCCCAAATAAGTTTCTTCAATAGCTTCTTCATTAAGAATTAGGTTGGGGTCAGTATCGTCGTTATATACCGTATAAACTGGAGCGGCAATTTGCCAGGTGACATTGTTACTCGAAAATAGCGACGCAGAGCTGCTCTGCCAATTGTCTTTGGCCAGAGAAGACATGATTTTCTCGTTGGTTTCACCTTCGTCGAGTAAGATCGTATTCTGCGCGCTTATAATTGCTACGTGTTTAATGCTGGGAAAGTTTAAGGTTGCCAGCGCGGCTTCCCTGGCGTTGTCACCGCTGTCGTACAGCAATGCAAGTTCACTAAGGCGGGCAAAGTTCTCTGTTGCTTGTATTCCCTCACGTTCGTAAATGCGCGTGATCATGGTGCTGGCCATATACGAGTAGGCAAAGGCCGCAGCTATCGCAAGTACAAAACCGGCAAGCGAAAACTGGGTAAACAGCGTACGCTGAAAGCTGCGCGTTTTAGCTCGTTTGGCTGCTTTGCGATTCGACAATGCGTCGACGGAAGGTAGTTTA
This sequence comes from Pseudomonadales bacterium, assembly GCA_965659815.1. Taxonomy (GTDB): domain Bacteria; phylum Pseudomonadota; class Gammaproteobacteria; order Pseudomonadales; family UBA7434; genus UBA7434. The sequence continues at coordinate 33,824 of CBFHXO010000011.1, read as the reverse complement.
TTCATTAGCCCCACCTACGGCTTAGTCGGAAAAATTTTGTGGAAGCTGTCGCGATCTTTTGCGCTTAACCTCAAGCCAATGTGGGCACTGGTTCGCAGGTTAATTGCAACCTTTAGCACGCGAGTGCCGATGATAAGTTCAGAGGCTTCTTGCTGGTAATGCTGAACAGCGAATTCAGCCAGTTGGGAACCCATTTGACGGTGGGCAGGGTACAGTGCAATTAGGCTACCCAGTTTGGTATGAGATGGATTATTGGAGATTACCGCCAGCTTTTTACTCCAGGCGCGCTCCAGCAATAAGGGCAAAATCGTTTTTGATGGTACAACACTGCGTAGCGGAATCCATACTGCCGATTTTTTTGCCGGTGCTTCATCGAGCAGTTGTTCGTAGAGCTTTACGCCATCTTTAATATCGTCAGCGACGTAGCCAACAATTTCAAGGTCGTATTTTTTGGCCACAGTTTTAGCGCGCTTGTACCACCAGCCGTTGATGTCCTCGTTGAAAACCAGCCTGACACTGGTAAGGTGCGGCGCGATGCGTTTAAGTTCAGCCAGTGTTGGCTCAGGGTCGCCAGTCAGGCTCACCATAGGTATGCCGTTAGGCTTGCCGGAAATGCCGCCGGCGATAATCATCGCATCGGTATTTAATTCTTTGGTGAGTTTGTAACTTTTGTTGCCAATAGCAATAACCAGTTTGCTTTGCTTTGATTTTACTTGTTGTTCCACATCGGCAATCTGTGTATCGCTTTGCAAAGTGATAGTTGAAATATCCAGTGCGGGGTTGGACCTTACCCCTTCGAGCACTTCGTTATAAATAATTTGTGCGGCACCGGTTGCGGCGGGTAGTATGACAGAGGTTTTAATGGTTGCATTGCCGCCAGAGGCTGTATTGTTATTGGCAACCTCGGTATCCACATTTTGGGCGGAGGCGGTACTTGGCAGTACCAGCGTCGAAAAAATAACGGTTACCAGCAAGCACAGTGACACCGCTAGCCCGGAAAATAAACCTGCGGGCGAGTGGCTACGAAGCGCTAATAAAAAGCCAGCGTTAGTCATAATAATTAAGCTCACCATATTCCATGGCTGGTATGTCCCCCACAGCACTTATTCCCTTAGCGTGCAATTTTGTCTTTGTTTTCTGACGGGCTTACCTTTAAACGGGCTGTCCTTCTAGTGGATCATCGTTGGGCCTGTCTGCTGTTCTGTTCACTGTTCAGTGCCGTGGACAGGTAAGTCTCTGAAATAAGAGGCTTTAAGCATTATTAAGTGTGGCATGTTTTTGCAGTTTTGCGTTGCCAATTGCAGGTCAATTCTGCGCCCCTGTGAATTTTCCATTAAAACCAATAATTTACATGACTTTATGAATGTAAAACTGTAAAAATAGCTTTTATAGTCAACAAAGGCATCTGGAGTCGGTGTTGGCCGCGACCTCGTCATACTATGGCCGCGTTTTTAGGTGATAAAAGATCAGCAGCGCAGCAGTAATGCAGCAACTTACAAACGGAATAGAGCATAATGACTAAAATTCATCCAATTCTCCCCGGCAAAGGAAATAGCGAATTGCTTGCCAAGCCTGTGTTTACCTACGCAGACTTAATCGTTGATTATCTGGGCCAAATTGAAGTTGAGTATGTGTTTGGTATCCCGGGTGGTGCTATTGAAGCCTTGTTTGATGCGTTATCGCGCCGCAGTAAAGGTGAAATCCCGGAGTCGCCATTTCATTACCAGCGTGCGTTAGAGCGCAAGCAGTCACGCTCGGAGCCTGGCCCACGGCTTATTGTTACTCGGCATGAGGCCGGTTCGGCGTTTATGGCCGATGGTTATGCACGCGCCACGGGCAAGTTGGGTGTTTGTTGTTCAACTACTGGTCCGGGTGCCACCAATTTAATTACTGGTGTTGCCAATGCCTATGTCGATCGGGTGCCCATGTTGGTGATTACCCCACAAACGGCGCTGCCAAGCCACGGCCAGCGTGGTTTCCAGGAGTCGTCCAGCGACCTGGTGGATGTGGTTTCGATGTTTGATCATTGCACACGCTACAGCTCGTTGGTATCACACCCCGAACAATTGGAAGGCAAACTGTTTACTGCTTTGTCTACTGCTTTTAGACGGCCTCGTGGGCCTGTTCATTTAAGTATTCCTGCCGATATCTTATCCTTACCCGTGCCCAATGCGGCGGCGCGATTTAATGTGGCAACGCTGCTGCGTGAACCTGTTGCAGTCGATGATGCCAGCTATCATGCGCTGTTAAATGCCGTTGAGGCAACGCGGGTGAAGGGTCGCGGTATTACCATATTTATTGGCGAAGATTGCGGTGAGGCTGCAAACGAAATTATCCAATTCGCCGACCTGGTTGAGGCCAATATTGTGACTTCGCCTGCGGGCAAGCGCTGGATAAGTGCGCAACATCCCCGCTACTGTGGTGTATTCGGTTTTGCCGGTCATGACAGTGCTCGCCGTGCGCTAACGGATGACGGTGTCGATCTGGTGCTCGCTGTTGGAACCAGCTTTAATGAGCTTGATACTGCCGGCTGGGATACCCAGGCATTGCTTAACGACAGGTTAGTGCATGTTGCTTCATCGGTGGCAAGTTTTGACCGCTCGCCCATGGCGTACCTGCATGTTTATGGCAACTTGCGCGCGCTATTTGGTCAACTGATAGAAGGTTTGGATGCCAAATATATTGCTTATCGAAATTTTCCTGCTCAGGGCGTTGAGATGCCTGCGGTAGCATACGTGGTCGATGCACTGATTCCACCGGCGATTGATATTTGCGACCCGGAAAAATTGCTAAGCGATGAACTGCCTATTAAACCGCAGCGATTAATGCACGAATTGGTCAATAAGTTTCCATCGAATTCACGCTACATTATTGATACTGGCAACGCCTGGAGTTGGGCCACGCACTATATGCACCTGAAAAACGCCGGTGCGTTTTATATTGCCATGGGTTTTGGCGCTATGGGTTGGGCGATTGGTGCCGCCGTTGGCGCTGCATTCGGTAGCCGCCGCGTGCCTGCAGTTTGTATTACTGGTGATGGCGCCTATTTAATGTCAGGTCAGGAGATTACCGTCGCTGTTGAGCACCACCTTCCCGTTGTTTATGTGATTTTAAATGACCGTGCGCTGGGTATGGTGAAGCATGGCCAGCGGTTAAATAAGGCCGAGGAAATTGGCGTTGTACTGCCTAAAGTGGATTTTGCTGCGATGGCCAGGGCACAGGGTGTAACAGCTTACTCGGTAGAGTGCTGGGAGGATTTGGCCGATATCGAAGACAGTGCGCTGTGCGACCTGACGGGTCCCATATTGTTGGATGTCCATATTGATGGTGAAGAAATTCCCCCAATGAAAACGCGCCTTGCTGTATTGCGCGATGCAAGGCATGGGGTTGAGTTGTCCAGCCTGCAACCCATGAGCTAGTTTTTTCTTTCCCACGCTTGTTCTGATTTTAAACTAACTACTACTCGATCTTGTTATGCTTATAAAGATTTATAGTCTTTATAACCAGCTGAATCGTTTTGTGTGCTTTTTATAAAATGTTCTATAGTTTTAAGACAGTAGAGCCTTAATAGCTTGTTTTGCTTAAAATTTAAACACTATATTTGAATACTTGATACCTGAAAAAAGACAGAGTGTTACCCGGTTACAAGGAATTTGTATTCATCGACTTATCCTCCGCCTGCTGGTTACCTAATTCAAGGAAGGCTCAAACAAAGGCATTGATACGCCTACGAATAGAAAAATGAGAGCTGACATGAAATATATAAAAATCTTATCGCTGCTTTGGTTATGTGTAAGTCCACACCTAGTAGCTGAAATTGAAGAAGTCGATGATTTGATTGGCTTGTACGACGATGAAGAGCTTATCAGTATTGCGACAGGCACCGAGAAGCAGGTACGTTTTGCGCCTTCAGTGGCCACCGTTATCTTAGCCGACGATATTGCTAAGAGTGGTGCACGCACATTGGATGAGGCGTTGGAAATGGTGCCTGGTTTACATGTGTCCAGTTCGTTTAACCGCCAAGATGCTATTTATTCAATTCGTGGTATTCATACTGGCCAAAATCCGCAGGTGCTGTTACTAATTGACGGATTTCAAATTGCACAGCTATTCTCCGGTGCAAGACCTTATAACTATTCTTTACCGATTGCGAATATTGATCGTATCGAAGTCATTCGTGGCCCGGGCTCTGCCGTTTACGGTGCTGATGCTTTTGCCGGTGTGATTAGTGTGACCACAAAAACTGCGCGCGGTATTAGCAAGAATGAAGGCGGTGTACGCTTTGGTTCTTTTGACAAACGTGAAGCTTGGGTAAACCTCGGTGGCCAGTTGAGTGGCTTGAATGTGTCCGCGTCTATTCAGCATGTAACTACCGGCGGCGACCCAAGCAGAAATATTGCTGTCGATTTTCAGTCACAGCAAGACCCTGCGTTAAATCCACAGGCTTCGCTGGCGCCGGGTGAACTCAATACCAACCATGAGCTGCTCAATAGCAAGTTGCGCTTTAGCGCTGACACCTGGTCGTTCGACGTATTCTCATGGAACCTGGCCAATGCTGGTTTAGGTACGGGTGGCTTTCAATCGTTAGACCCTGTAGGTGGCGATAAAATTGATTTTGCTGGCGTCAGTTTCGAAACAATAAAGCTGGATATCGGCGATTCATGGAGTATGCAAGGTCGGCTGGATACCGCCATATTAAACCAGGATGCCGAGTTTGTGCTGCTACCCCCGGGTAGTGCGATTGATGCTGACCCTGACCCTGGTAATATTATTGCGATACCTTTTCCCAACGGTGTTATCGGCAACCCGAATGTATTAGAGAAGACCTACGCGGGTGAGGTGGTCAGTCTCTTTACTGGTCTGACAGACCATAATCTGCGAATTGCTGCTGGTTTTAAAACGCAAACACTAAAAGCGGGTGAAACCAAAAACTTTTCGGCCTTGGACCCAGGTAATCTGATTGATGTGCGTGGCACATCAGATATTTTTATTCGCGATGATGAGCGCGAGCACTATTATTTGTCTATTCAAGATGAGTGGCGTGTCGCCAATGACTGGGAACTGACTGCTGGCATTCGCTACGATACCTTTACTCAGTTTGGTGACTCGGTAAACCCTAGGGTTGCACTGGTATGGTCAACGGCACACAACCTGACCAGTAAGTTTCTTTACGGTCGAGCATTTAGAGCGCCATCGTTTAGTGAGTTGTTTGCACAAAACAATCCCTCGTTAATTGGTAATGACAACCTTGAACCTGAAACCATTGATACTGTTGAGGTTGCGTTTGATTACCGGCCTTCGCATGCGTTAGATTTAAAGCTGAACCTGTTTGTCTATCAAATCAAGGATCTGGTCGAAATTCAATTTGGTGTGCCTGCCTCGAATGCATTAGAGCAGTCAGGCAGGGGCTTTGAGTTCGAACTCGAGTGGCGTCCAAGCGACGACCTGACGTTGATGGGTAACTACGCCTGGCAGAATGCCGAAGACGATGACACTAACCGCGATGTGCCTAATGCACCGCAACAGCAGTTTTATTTGCGCTCGATGTTACGCAGGATATCACAGCCTCGGCCGTGTTTAACTGGGTGGCTGATCGTGAACGTCCAGCAGGTGACAGTCGCGACCATGTCGATGACTACGCAGTGGTTGATCTGGTGATTAAGTACAGCAACCTTATTGACGGCTTGGATATCTCCTTGATTGGCAAAAATATCTTCGACGAAGATGTCAGGGAGCCAAGTACGGGGCAATTTCCCGCGTTTCCTGAGATTCCAGGTGATTACCCACTGGAGGGCAGTTCGGTCATGATGGAAATTAAATATGCAGTCGGCCGCTAGTCAGCCAGGTTGCTTATTTGTTTGCAGTATAAAAAGCCGCTAGCCAGCGGCTTTTTTTTGGTTTTAAAATAAACCGAAATTTCGTATCCTAACGATTGCTGCTTGTTTTTCAAAAACCGTAGGCAATTGCAATGCTTCGCGTAGTTTAGGGAAATTTTATGACCGACAATAGAAACCAGCGCAATGTGACGGTTAAACACCGTGACGATAAATACGCCGAGCGCTACCGCACCGATATCTGGCTGGAAGAGTCTGAACACAGCAACCCCTTTATTGAAACGCAAAGCTACTGTCATGGTTATCGCTTTGAAGACCTGGTAGCCAACACCTCCTATGTCGACATGCTTTACCTAATGCTAAAGGGTGAGCTTCCTACCGATCAGCAAAGTGTGCTGCTGAATAAATTGCTGGTCGCGTTTAGTCACCCTGGGGTTCGTAATGACGCAGTGCGCGCATCGATATTGGCGGGTGTAGGTAAAACCGTGCCGCAGAATGTCTTGCCTATTGCACTGCTAGTTTATGGGGGGGCGCGAACCGGAGCGGGTGAGGTAACAACGATGATGCGCTTTTATGCAAAAAATCGTCGCAAGTCAGTCGATGATGTATTGGCCGCGCATCCTGAACCGATAATATTAGGTAAGTACTATGGCGAGGCGGATGTGATGGCTGCCAATCTTTGTGAATGGCTGTTGGGTGACGATGAGCAAACGCCGCACTTGCACTGGGCAAAAGCGCTTGCAGCTGCTGCCAGGCAGGGTGGTTCCAATGCCGGCCTGACTCGACCCTCGGTTGCCGCAGCGCTTTTCTGCGATTTGGGTTTAATGCCAAAGTACGGTGTAGGCTTGTTGCAGTTAATGGCTGCGCCCGGTTTATTGGCGCAAGGGTTTGAACATGCCAACAAGCCAGCAACAGTATTGCCGTTTGTCCCTGATGATGATTATGAGCTAAAGGCTGAGTGAGTGTAGCTGATATGGATAACATTGAATTTTTATTGCAGCAGCGCGGTAAGCTGCTTGATCGCGACGGTGGCTGGTTGGCTGGCACCGGCGTGTTTTCTCATGGGCACGATTTATTGCGTGAGATGTTGCCCAACTATCGCTACTTTCATGTGTTGGTGTTAAATGCATTGGGTTTTGTACCTGAAGAGCGATTTTGTCGCTGGCTGGAGGCTATTTTTATTTGCCTAAGTTGGCCTGACCCACGCATTTGGTGCAATGGCGTTGGTGCGCTGGCTGGCTCTTCAGAAACCACAGCGCTATCGGCGACGGCGGCGGGCATGCTGGCCAGTGACTCAGTCATGTATGGCCCTTATACATTAAAAAAGGGTACGGCATTTATTCAGTCATCTCGCATTGCTATTGATGAAGGTATAGAGGTCAACGATTTTATTGAGTCGCAAATCAAGCGCACCGGTGGCAAAGTACATCTTATGGGTTTTGCCAGGCCCATCGCCACAGGTGATGAGCGATTGGAGGCAATGTTGGCTTATATGCAGGAGCTGGGCTATGAGGTTGGCCCGCATTTAGCGCTGGGTCTTGAGATGGAGCAATACCTTATTGCCAATTACGATGAGAGCATGAATATTGGCGGTTATATCAGTGCGTTTTTATCCGACCAGGGTTTAACGCCAGAGCAGGTGTATCGCCTGTTTCCTTCAATGGTGAATAGCGGCGTGACGGCTTGTTATGTTGAACAAATAGAAAAGCCAAATGATGCTTATTTGCCGCTGACCTGTGATGATGTTGAATACACCGGGCATGTAAAGCGGGAATTGCCAAAGTACACGCGCTGATTTTTAAAGTAAAAGAAGTCTGCTATTTTTGTCATTTTTGCGCCAAGGTTTAGTTTGTTTTGGCGCTTATATTTTTACCTTTCTTGATCCTGCGTTTGTCGCTTTATTGTTTGCCGCAATGTTAATTGTTTCGTTTCCGGTTAAGCGTTGGCCACGTAGCAATGATATACAAACAAGGCCGCGTTTACTGGCAATGGCCAGTAGTGTATGGGGTTTGCTGGCCGGTAATGTCACTGGCCCTGGTTTCTTTCTCGCGCCTTTTCTGCTGGGTACGGGTATGAATCGTTTAACGTTTGTAGGAACGCTGGCCAGTATTACGCTGATTATGAATATCACCAAGTTGGCCGTGTTTGGTGCGACAGCCTATATCACCATGCCATGCCATGCCATGCCATGCCATGGCTGTGGCTGGGTGTGTTGATTGGCCTGGTGAAAATTCCTGGCAACTGGTTTGGGAAAATACTATTGCAGCGTATGGATGATAAAAATCACAGCGCGCTGGTCGATTTAATGACAGTGCTGATAATTGTTTATTTTATTTATCTGGGCGTGTTTCAGTATTAATATGCCCGCTATTCATGCGGGCAATATCGGTTGATGGGGCGCTAGCCTAATTTCTGCGTTTTTTGTAATTGCACTAATTCGGCGATGGGCGCGGGCTTGGCAATTTCATAACCCTGGAACGAGTCGACTTCAAGTACAGTAAGAACCTCGAGAATGGCGCGGTTTTCTACATACTCAGCAATAGTTTTTAAACCCATGACGTGACCAACTTCGTTAATCGATTTCACCATCGCCATATCAATCGGATCGTTAAGAATATCTTTGATAAACAAGCCGTCGATTTTTAAAATATCGACCGGAAGTTTTTTCAGATAGGCAAACGATGACATGCCGCTACCAAAATCATCCAGCGCAAATTTACAGCCTAAGTCTTTCATCGCGCTGATAAACTCACCGGCGCGAATAAAGTTCGACACGGCCGCAGTTTCGGTGATTTCAAAACAGATTTTACTGGGGCTAACGCCAGTGTCTTTAAAGCAGCCGGTAATAAATTCGGTAAAGCTATCGTCACAAATCGATAGTCCCGATAGGTTGATTGACATATAGTCGATGTCAGCTGTGACCTCGGGGTTCTCGCTGAGCCATTCCAGCGTTTGCTTAACGACCCAGCGGTCTAGGTTCGGGGTCAAATTGTAGCGTTCGGCGGCATTGAGATAGGGGCCAGGTGGCAGGAATTCGCCATTTTGGTCCTGCAGGCGCAGTAATACTTCAAAACTGTCACTGCTATTTTTGCTGCCATTTAAAATGCGTTGCTGAAACAGGCAGGTGCGATTGGCTTTGATGGCATCCATTAATTCGGTTGCCAACAAGATTTCGGTACGCTTTTCGTAGAGCGCTTCGTCATTGCCGCTATAACATGCAACGCGGTTTTTGCCGCGCTCCTTGGCTTTGTTACAGGCTGCTGAAGCGGCTGATATCAGGTCGGCGAGGTTATTGGTTTCGTTGGTAATTGAAACAATACCAATGCCCACATTGAGTTCAAAGTTAACGTCGCCGTAGTCAAATTTCTGGTTGGTAAATTCGCCGGCAATCACTTCGCAAATTCGTTGCGCTGCTTCCATCGGGCAGTGGCGTAGCAGTATGCCAAATTCATCACCGCCGATCCGGGCAACCGCATCGCTGGGGGCGCGAACTTTCTGTTTGAGAATGGCTGCAACCTGCTGTAGTACCTTATCGCCGGCGCGATGCCCCGATCTCTCATTAATCATATCAAATTGCGATAGTGACAAATGGCAGAGCGCATGTTGCGAGTCACTGTCCTCCATTTCATGAATTGCCAAGCGAACTTCCTGATCGAAAATTTCACGATTGTGAAGGCCGGTCAGTGGGTCGTGGCTGGCGTGAAATGAAAGTTGTTTTTCAATTTGCTTGGCTTCGGTGCGGTCACGAAAAATCAATATGGCACCAATGGCGTTGCCTATTGCATCGCGAATCGGCGCGGCCTGTTGCTCGATTACCCGGTCTTCGTTGTTTTTATTTTTCAGGACATTTTTGGCTGATGAATGCAGTATGGCATTTTCAGCAATCGCGCGCTTAACCAGATTGGCTGTCGGAATGCGTGAGATTTCGTGATAGGTATGAAATATATCTTTAATGGGCTTGTCTCGCACCTCATCCATGGTGTATTGCAATATTTCCTGCGCAACTGGATTGATATAATCGATATTGCCTTTGACATCGGTGGTAATAACACCATCGGCAATTGATTCTAAGGTAATTTGTGCGCGACTTTTTTCTGCGGTTAAGGCGTTTTGCTTTTCTTCAAACTGTTCGTTACTAATAATGAAGTCTTCGCGGTGGGCGGCAATGCTGCATACGTGACGTAATTGCTCCGCACGAAATGGCTTGGAAATAAAATCAACAGCGCCAGCAATAACCAGTTCGCCTGCCTTTTTGGCGTCGCCATGGGCGGTCATCATCACCACCGATTGATTGGGGTTGTGACGAATAATTTCGTGAAGCACTTCTTCGCCGGACATTTTGGGCAGCATAAGGTCCAGCAGTACGATTTCGTGACGACCTTCCAGCCAAGCTTTCAGTCCGGCTTCTCCATCGCTGGCGTGAGTGATTTCAAAGCGCTTGCTCAGTACCCGCTTAACCAGTTGGGCGGTATCTTCGTAATCTTCTATAACCAGAATACGTGACTTGGGTATGCGGTTGTTATCTTCGTCAATCAACTCACGTGCAATGCTACCTAGCTGGCTGATATTAGCCAGTGGAATAAATCGATTAATTTCAAATTCTTTTGAGGTTGCCTCAGCAATGCGTTCGCTATAAGTGGAAGAGACAACAACGACTTTAGTGTTGGCTGAGCTGGCGAGCATATCTGAGCGTATCAGTCGCGTTAAGCGCCAGGCGTCAAGGTTGTGGATTTCAATATCCGTTACGACTAGATCAAAACCTTCTTCACCGAGTAACTCTATCGCTTGCAGGCCATCACTGACTTCGCGGATATTGCCAAAGCCGTCATCTTTTAACTGGTTACAGATCGTTTCTCGAAGCGTATGTATCGGGTTAACGACAAGTATTTTTGTATCTGCGTATGAAGCCATAGATTCTGCAGGCGTAAATTCTAAAGACATGTTTTTTTATAATCCTTAAATTACAACATCCCACTGTAAACCAGGGGGTATGGCGCCGCTGTTGCGCCGGTTTTTCAGGTCATTGTTAAAAGTATAGATAGCCGGGTCGGTTACGCCAGCCAAGAGGTTTTTTTTATTGCTTTGAAAATCAGTGGCTTATAATTATTCTCGCAATATTTTCAGCTCTTCGAGATAAAGCTCGACCAGCTCCCTTAGTTGGTCGAGATCTTCAGTTGAGAATTGATCTTCAGAATATGAGAAATCAGCGCCTAAATCGGGCAGGATATCTGAGTCTTTGGTGGCTTGTGAGGCGAGGATTTGTAGCTCGCGCGCCGACTTTGCTGAGCGCGTGGCATTATTGGCAAAGCGCACACCGGCTTTGTCGGCCAGTAAGTCCCAGGCACTAATGGTTTTTCCGCCCAATAAATCATTAATTTCTTTGTCCAGCCCAATGAGCTCGGCAATACCTTCATCGGCAATCATCGTTAATCCTGCCGATAACATCATATGTTGGGCCAGGTCGCGACGACCGTAAATCGTGTAAGGTGGAGTTGCCTGCTGGAACGCAATTGCAGCCTCGGTATTGGCGCTGGCGTTAAGTATGGCATTAAGCTCATCGCCGCCGAAGTGTTTTGCCAGTGCCAGCAGTGCTGAACGATTTTCTGCGATCGGGTTATTGGTTTTACTGCTGCGTTTTTTTGCTTCGTTAAATAGGGGTGCAATTAATTGCACCAGCGGACCGCGTTTGGGTAGCGTGTTAATAATGGCTGAGTAAACCTTAACAAGCTCCTGCTCGTTAGGTGTGAGTATCAATGATTGATAACTGGCGAGCGAGGGCTGACCATTAGCCGGAAAAGTGTATTTAACCAATAGTCGATTATCGTTTTGCTCTATTGTCTTGATGTTTTGCCAGGCATCGATAATGGGTTTGGCGTTGGGTGTACTGGTAGCTTCTGCTAAAATCTGCCTGGCGAGCCGAGTGCTAAGCGACTGGCTCAAGGTAAATGAGCCTATGCTGAGCTGGCCGGGTGTAATCCACTGACCGGCCGTGGCTGCGTTGTCGATATTAATTTCCCAGCTGGCGTTTATCCATTTGTCTTTGGCCAGCGAGCGAAGCATATTTACCGCCAGCAGTTCTTTATCGTTAAGCTGGTTTTTAATTTGCGTATAAACTTCGGTACTTGCATAATTGGCCGGTACGGTAAGCTGAATATTGTTACTCTGTTCAGACAGCTGTATTTTGGCAAAGGTCTGGTCGGGAATCGCAACTGTCGTTGGGCCAAAATGGCTAATACCCAGGTTGAGGTCACGCTCGCTTAATATCAGCTCATTAATGCCGCGCTGGTTGATTTGCCGATTAACGGCAATGGCAATATTTTTAATGCGCCGAATATCTTCAAGGCTGGCTTTATCAAACTGTGTTAGCGCAGGTTGTTCATCGAGGAGTAGTTTTACCCCCAACAACAGCGCAAGCGCTGAGAGTAGCGCCATGCCGATAATAAGCAAGAGTAAATGCTTGAGTAAGTTAGTGATCAGTCTCATGTTTAGCGATCCTGCCAATCGGCCTGCCTAGTGCTCACTTGAGCCCGCACTTGCCCCTAAGAGTGCGATGCCTTTGATTTGTGCATATACCTGTTGGCCCTTATTTAGCTGCAGTTGTTCGAGCGATTTAACGGTAATGCGTGATAACAGCGCGTGCCTATCGCAGTTTAAACGGATAATTACCTGACCATTGTTCACAGCTGAGATCTCTTCTATGACCGCAGGTATGATATTTAATATGCTGCTGTCACTTGCCGCGCTTAACGCAATACTGACATCTCGCGCATAAACTCTAACGCGCATGGCGTGGCCGTTTCGTTGATTGATTGCCTGGCCAGCGTGGTCACTCGGCTGGCCATTCACCCAGAGTTTGGCGCTGTCACCCAATAGTAGCTGTGTTAGATAATGCTCTTTATCGTAGTGCACGGCGCAGCTTTCTATCACCACACCAGCATTGTGCAGTCCGCTTAGCGGTAAATTCAGATCAGCTAGTACGCTGGCAAGTGCCTGGTTAACAACAAGCCTGCCGTCATCCATTAGTACGACACGATCGGCCAGCCGTATCAGTTCGTCGAAGTTATGGGTAATATAAATAAACGGGATCGCGAGGCTGTGATGCAGTTGCTCCAGATGCGTCAGTACATTTTCGCGGCTTTGTTCATCCAGTGCGCTTAGAGGTTCGTCGAATAAAATCAGGTCCGGGTTAGAAAGCAGCGCCCGGGCAATAGCCACCCGTTGCTGTTCGCCGCCGGAGAGCTCCTGAGGATGTTTGTGTAATAGCTTTGTGATATTCAGGCTATCACATAGCTTGTCGCAGTCAGGCGGGCGATTGACTCGCCGGTCTTGTGGTCGGCGCAGTTGGTTAGCGCGATCATCACGTTGGCGCGCTCGCTTAATAGCATAGTTAAGGTTTTGCAAAATGGTGAGATGTTCAAATAAGCAAGCCGACTGGGTGACATAGGCAATACGGCGTTGGTGTATCGGTTTGTTGAGTTTTTTGTTGCTCGCCTTAGGGCTTGAAGCATTGTTGTACTTGCTGCCGCGAAACCAGGGTTCGCCATTAAAGCTAATGGCGCTGCGATTGCTCGGCGCAGTAAAACCGGCAATCGCGTTAAGCAAGCTGCTTTTGCCACTGCCTGATGGGCCAAATATCGCGGTGATACCGGTATTGGGTATTGTGGTTTTTAGCGCGAGGCTAAAGTCGCCCAGCTGTTGTTGAATATCAATCTCCAACATGGCTAAACGCTTGCCCTTCGTAACGGGCGTGACTGCCGGTCGATGGCGTAGATGGTTAGCAAGCTAACAAATGAAAAGGCTAATAAGGTTAACGCAATTCGATGTGCACTGTCGTAGTTAAGCGATTCGACATGGTCGTAAAGTGCAATACTGAGTACCTGGGTTTCGCCGGGGATATTGCCGCCGATCATAAGTACTACGCCAAACTCCCCCATCGTATGAGCAAACGCCAGCGTAGCAGCGGCAATAGTGGCGCGACGGGTCATAGGTAAAATAAGGCTAACAAAGCGGTCGAGCCGATTGGCGCCCAAAGCTGCTGCGGTGAGTAAATCCAGTGTGCGAATGCGTTCGTAACTGCTTTGCATGGGCTGTACCACAAAAGGCAGCGAGTAGATAACCGAGCCGATAACCAGCCCGCTAAAGCTAAATGCCAGTGAGCTGTCAAATAATTGTTGCCAGCCCTTTGCCAGCCAGCTGTCGGGAGAAAATGCCAGTAACAAATAAAAACCAATCACCGTGGGCGGCAAAATAAGTGGCAGTGCGATAAGGGTTTCAACCAACGGTTTAATGGGGTTGCGTGTGCGCGCCAGCCACCAGGCGATAGGTAGGCCAATAAACAGCAATATCACGGTGCTTACCGCTGCGAGTTTTAGCGTGATCGCAAGTGCTGTGAGATCTGGGCCGGTTAAAAACATGGTGTCGTTATTTTTGCCTGTCGCTATTGCTGTTTATCCAGTTTATCGCGGCGCTTGAATCATCAGGTGCACCGCTCACATCGCTAAGATAGCCATTGCGCGCAATTATGCGCCTGGCATCGGGGCTGAGTATATAGCGATAGAAGGCTTGCAGGGTATCGCGTTGAATGGCATTTCGGTTTGGTTGTCGAATAATGACCACAGATTGTTGTACCTCAGGCGCCAGTGAAGTGGCTAGTGGGCAATAGTGGTCGCCCATCGGTTTCGCCCCGCGACTTTGTAAATGCTGCTGCGACACTGATAGTAGTGCGAAGTCGACGTTACCGTTCATCAGTAGTTGCTGGGCGTGCAATACATTTTTGCCACGAATTAAGCGATATTGTCGCTCGTTTTCAAATGTCTGTTTAAGCAGAGCTAATGCTACTGCGCCATAGGGTGCTGTTTTGGGATTGGCAATAGCAATATTTATCGGTGGTGTTAGTGACGGGTGTTGGAGAATGGCGCGCAGCTGTTTATTGTTTGAGATTCCTCTGCGACACAGTGCGACGGTGCTGGCGTCTGCAATTGCTGAATGAGCTTTTAATACAAGCGCAGTTTGCCCAATAGCATAAACCGCCAGGCTGTTTTTGTCGGCTCGCTGTTGTGTAACCAGTTGTTGTGGACGCAGGCTATCGGCGGCAAAAAATAGATCAAATGGCGCCCCTTGAGAAATCTGGGTGAACAGTGCGCCGGTTGCGCCGTTAATAATGCGTAAGCGAGGTTTTGATTGGAGCGGGAGCTGTTCGCTATAGGCATCAATGAGTTGTTGCAGCGTGGCTTTAAAATTGGCGGCCACCGCAATATTGATAGTACCGGCGGCTGCGGCTGGCGTTGCCGTGTTTGCCGCACCCGGACTTGCAGCAGCCTGACTGAAACCGACCTGGCAGGTCATGACCAGGGTAATCATGACCTGCGCAGCGGTTTTTGCACGACCGGTGATTAGTGCTGCTTTAGCTGCGGTGTCGCGGCTGATAAAGCGATGGGTAAAACCTGTGATGAAGTCTTTGATGAAAGCCCTGATAAAACCGCTGATGAAACCGCTTATGAAATTATGTTGCCGCATGGATTTGCCAGGTTGTTAGGTATGCTTGTATCAGTGGTTAAGCGTCGTTGAGTGTCGATGTTAGTGCAAGCCAATGAAAGAGTCGATGACGGTTTAAGTTCAGTCTACGTTTTAGTTGCGCATCGAGCCGAAGCAATAGTGACACTATGTAGCGCGCGGCGTGCGGGCATAGCACCAGATATCGCAGCGCTTGGCGCCGGCTGCCAACAAGCTGCTGGCGACAGCGTTCGCGGTTGTACCGGTTGTCATCACATCATCGATGATCGCAATGCGCTTGCCGCGTATTGGCTGGTGTTGCAGTGCGGCAGGGCTCAGCGCAAATGCACCTTGTAAGTTGGTCTGCCTGGCTTTAAGCCGCATATTTTGCTGTGCGAGGCTATCACGTTGGCGCTGGCTAAGATGAGGGTTTAACGGGATATTAAAATGCTGGCAAATGGGCTTGGCAATTTCGTTGGCCTGGTTAAAGCCGCGCAGCTGCAAGCGCCTGGGGTGCAAAGGTACCGGGATCGCAAAATCAATGGTGGCGGGCAGGTTTTGATAGTGACGCTCGAGTGCTACTGTCATCGCCCCTGCAATGGATGTAATCGCGGCGAGCTTGCGTTGGTGTTTAAGCAGGTTTACCAGTTTGCCGGTGAGTGGGTTGTAAACCACGGCGCTAATGCATTGCTCATACTGTATAGCGTTGCTTAAACACTGGGCGCAATGCAATGCGCCATCCGGCTGTCGATCTTTTGCTGTGTCAGCAAATATAACCCCCATTTCTGGTCTGTCTAGTTTGACGTGACAGCGAATGCAGCACTCAAACTGCGAAGTTTCGGCCTGCTTAATCAAGATTTTGCACGTTCGGCACATTTGGCTGCTTGATTGTGTTATTTGAGAGCAAATAAGGCAGCTTGAGGGCAGTATTATATCCAGCCCCCTGTGCGCCAGTGCGGCAATAGAGGGCTTTATTAACGAGGCTGAATTGGGCGTGTGCGTCTTGTAAACCATTTGCTTCCTTTCTGGTTGACAGTGGTGCTGGGTCGATTAAGATAACAGTCCATTTTACCGAAATCCCCACCCCAAATGCACACTTGCTGATCGTATTTTCTGTGTTTGAGAGGTGTGACTCAGCGCAGTAGAGCCAAATTAAAACCGCTGCAGTAATCAACGAGAGCTTGCTATGACCCATGCCAAGGTATCTATTTCCGCCATTAACGATGTAGCCGCAGCACCGCGTGGTGACTGGTCGCGCTCTGAGGTAGCTGCACTTTTTGCCATGCCTTTCAATGATTTGCTGTTTAAGGCGCAGGCGATACACCGGCTTAATTTTGACCCGAATGAGGTCCAGGTAAGCACTTTGCTTTCGATCAAAACGGGTGCATGCCCGGAAGATTGCGCCTACTGCCCGCAAAGTACTCGCTACGATACCGGGCTTGAAGTTGAGCAGTTAATGGAAGTCGAAAAGGTCTTGGCTGAGGCGCGTGCGGCCAAAGCTTCAGGTTCAACCCGATTTTGCATGGGGGCCGCCTGGCGTTCGCCCAAAGACCGCGATATGCCGGCGGTGTTGGCAATGGTTGAAGGCGTTAAGGCGTTGGGGCTGGAAACCTGTATGACCCTGGGCATGTTAAAGCCACAGCAAGCCGACGCGCTGGCTGACGCGGGCCTTGACTATTACAACCATAATCTCGATACCTCGCCCGAATACTACGGCGATATTATTACGACACGCACTTATCAGGACCGGCTGGACACCTTGCATCATGTCCGCGAGGCAGGTATCAATGTATGTTCTGGCGGTATTGTCGGAATGGGTGAATCTGAAGATGACCGGGTTGGCTTGCTTATGCAGTTGGCCAATATGCCTGAGCATCCGCAAAGCGTGCCCATTAATCAGCTGGTGCGTGTAGAAGGCACGCCATTGGCGGGTGAAGCCGATTTCGATAGCTTTGATTTTATTCGCACCATTGCAGTGGCGCGTATCATGATGCCCAGGTCTTATGTGCGTTTATCTGCAGGCCGCGAGAGTATGAATGAAGAAATGCATGCGCTGGCTTATTTTGCCGGAGCAAACTCGATTTTCTACGGTGAAAAACTGCTTACCACACCCAACCCCGAAGCGAATGAAGACCTGCAATTATTTTCGCGTCTGGGCATAAAGCCCGAAGGCGCAGCAGCGGCGCACGATTCTGAATCTCGTACGCCTGATCAAACTGCTCGACCGATGTTCTATAACGCCGCTACTGTGTAGCGGCAGATTGCACCGCACGATTTTCCAGGCCCAGGCAAGTTACCCATGGTCTTTCTCTCATGACTTCGTGGCTCCAGAGTTTGACGCCGCAACTTGAGCTGCGCCAACAGCAAAATCTTTATCGCCAGCGATTGCAAACGCAAAGTGCGCAAGGCACGGTTATTGATATTGACGATCAACAATTGCTGAA
This sequence comes from Pseudomonadales bacterium, assembly GCA_965659815.1. Lineage (GTDB taxonomy): Bacteria > Pseudomonadota > Gammaproteobacteria > Pseudomonadales > UBA7434 > UBA7434. The sequence goes on along the minus strand of CBFHXO010000011.1, from coordinate 16,054 downwards.
TTTTTCCAGTAACGATTATCTTGGCCTTGCCAATCATCCCGACGTGGTTAACGCTTTTAAAAATGCAGTTGACAGTTATGGGGTTGGTGCTGGCGCCTCACATTTGGTGGTTGGGCATCACCGCCTACATCATCAGTTGGAAACTGCGTTGGCTAAATTCACCGGTCGTGATCGCGCGGTGCTGTTTTCCAGTGGTTATATGGCTAACCTTGGGGTAATACAGGCCTTGCTCGGTAAGCGCGATTTTATTGTTCAGGACAAACTTAATCACGCCTCGTTAATCGATGCTGGTCTGGACTGCGGCGCAAAAATGCTGCGTTACAAGCATAATGACATCACGCACTTGCAGCAGTTGTTGGAAAAAAACCTGCCTGAGCATGGTGCGGGTGAAATCAGCCAGCGACGTCTGCTCGCGGTTGATGGTGTATTTAGTATGGATGGCGATATAGCGCCGCTGCCCCAATTGCTTGAGCTGTGCGAGCAGTATCAGCTGGCATTAATGGTTGATGATGCCCACGCTTTTGGCGTGCTGGGCGAGCACGGTGGTGGTTGCGCCGAACATTTTAATTTAAGCCAGACGCAGTTACCTATCGTGATGGGTACATTGGGTAAAGCTTTTGGCGTATCCGGCGCCTTTGTTGCGGGTAGTCATGCGCTTATCGAAACGCTGGTGCAATTTTCGCGTAGCTATATCTATACCACAGCGTTGCCGCCAGCCTGTGCGGCGGCGGCTTATCAATCACTGCAGCTATTGCAACAGCCAGAGCGTCGCATTCAATTACGCAAGTCTATCGCGCAGTTTCGCGACGGTATTGCGATATTAGGTATTCCGCTGGGTGAGTCGAGCACCGCGATCCAACCGCTAATTGTCGGCAGTAGTGAGCAGGCGCTGGCATTGAGCAATGCTTTGTTTGAGGCTGGCATATTGGTTACGGCGATTCGGCCACCGACGGTGCCGGTGGGCACTGCGCGCCTGCGAGTTGCGCTGTCGGCCGCGCACAGCAGTGATCACATCGATCAGTTGTTAAATACGCTAGAACATGCGCTGAAAAAGCAGTCAGTGATACTGCGATGAAAACTGTATCTACTGTTAACGCCGCAGCAACAGGGCATGATACCGCTGCTAATTCGGGCCTGCTGGTCGCCGCCCAACAAACGCTGGTGTTAAGTTTTTTACCAGCGGCAACGCCTGCGGCTCCAAGCCTGTTAATGCTGCATGGCTGGGGAGCAAGTAGCGCAGTTTGGCGCGACTGCCAACAAGGCTTGCAGCAGCATTTTAATTTGTATTTGCTCGACTTGCCTGGGCACGGCGCCAATGCCAATGCCGAATGTGATTCCGCGGATGAATTTGTCGATACATTTGCCGCGCAACATCTTGCTGCGTTGCCCAAAAAGTTTGCCTTGCTGGGCTGGTCCTTGGGTGGTTTGCTGGCGTCAAAGTTTGCGCAGCGTTACCAGGCGCGGGTCAGTTCACTGGTGACTATTGCAACCAATCAATCATTTGTTGCACATGAGCAATGGCCGTTGGCAATGGCTGTTGATGTGTTTGAGGATTTTTGTGCGGGCTTTGATAAATCGTCCAGCGAGCAGACGCTTGCAGACGAACTCAGCCGCTTTTATGCCTTGCAGGTTAGCGGGCTGCCACAACAGCGAAAGCACTTGCGCACCTTAAAACAGTTATTGGCCAATACGCGATTTGGCATGGCGGGTTTAAATAAAAGCCTGGCATGGTTGCAAGACAATGACCTGGCGCAATGCTGGCGCGGCTTATCGATACCGGTTTTGCATCAATATGGGCACTGCGATGCCTTGTTGCCGGTTGATGCCGGTGCGGCAATTGCGAGCAAGTTTAGCGATTTTCAGGTTAGGATTTTTGCTGGGTCTGCACATCTGCCTTTTATCAGTGAACGCGAACACTGGTTGGCAACCACCGTTGCCTTTATCGCAGCCAATGCCAACAAGCCGGGTATCGATAAGCGCGCTATTGCGCAGTCTTTTTCTAATGCGGCTAAAGCTTACGATAATGTGGCTATTTTCCAGCAGAACACCGGTAATCGTTTGTTAACGCATTTGCCCATCGGGGCGGCGCAGCGGGTCTTGGATTTGGGTGCAGGCACCGGCTATTTCTCATCGCTATTACGTCATCGGTATCCTGTTGCGGATATTGTCGAGCTGGATATTTCCGCCAGCATGTTGTCGCAAGGTCAATTGCGAAGCCGCGCGTGCAATAGCGAGGTGGTTCAGTTGCAGGCGGATTTTGAAGCCCTGCCGTTTAAGCTGGGCAGTTTTGATTTAATTTATTCCAATCTTGCCATTCAGTGGTGTCACAAACCGCTAACGCTGTTTGAAAATATTTTTAACAGTTTGACCGATCATGGTGTCGCGGTATTAACCACATTGGTCGACGGTTCGCTGCGTGAATTAAAACAGGCTTGGTCTGCGGTCGATGCCGCAGTTCACGTCAACCGCTTTGATTTAGAATCGACGCTAAAAAACAGCGTTGAACAGGCGGGGTTGACCATTGAGTACTGGTCGGTCGAAGAAACCACTGAGTGCTTTGATGAGCTTGCCGAACTGGTGCGTAGTGTTAAAGGTGTGGGGGCGCACAATATGAATAGCGACCGTCCAAAAGGTTTAATGGGTAAACAGCGTTATCGCAAATTCGTGTCAGCTTACCACGCGCAAAAAAACCAGCACGGCCAATTACCGTTAAGTTACCGCGTGCTTTATACCGTGTTAAGAAAGAGAAGTTAAACAAGTAAAAAAAGAATAGGCCAGCAAACCTTGAATTCAACAAAAGTCATTTTTATCACCGGCACCGATACTGACGCTGGGAAAACTGTGGTCAGCGAGGTCTTATTGCACGCATTGGCCAATGCTGGCAAAACGACGGCGGCGCTAAAGCCGGTGGCAGCCGGCGTGTTAACAAGCAGTGATCGATGCGGCCCAGGTGATGTTGGCTACAATGAAGATGCGCTGCGTTTGCAGCGCGCGGCCACCCTAAAGCACGACTACGCGCAGGTGAACCCTTATTTATTTGAACCCGCGATTGCACCACATATTGCTGCCGAGCAGGTTGGAGTTGAAATCGACTTACAGGACTGTGTTCAGTGTTGCCAACCGGTGCTGGCAGCGGGCGCTGAGGTGGTGGTGGTTGAGGGGGCAGGCGGGTGGTTGGTACCGTTGAACAGCACGCATAGTATGGCTGATTTGGCTGTCGCTCTGGAGTCGCAGGTGATATTGGTGGTGGGAATGCGGCTGGGTTGTATTAATCACGCGTTGCTTACTGTTGAGTCTATTGCTCGCTCGGGTTTGCCACTGCTGGGCTGGGTAGCCAACCATTTGCAGCCCAATATGGATGTTGCGGCGGCCAACGTCGCAACACTTAAGCAGCGCATAGCCAGCCCATTATTGGCCCAGCTTCCGTATGCGCCTGGAAGCCCTGCCGAGACGCTGGCTGATAACTTTGTTACTGAGTTGCTTTAACAGGCAAAAGTGCGAGCCACTTGTACTGGCGAAAAACCGGTTTGTCTGCTTAAATTGTAAGCATTGTCACGTATTAAGTGTTCATAGTTTAAGTAACTGATTTTTATAGAATTAGCCTGTTCAAATCATGTCTACTGCTACGCCACTCGCGCCTGCTAAAATGGTAAAAGCTCATAGGAGCGATGATTATGCCAAATATTGTCCTATCCCAAAGCACGGCCAGTTTGCTCGAAATTGGCACAACAGGTTTGCAGCAAGGTATTCGGCAGGCCGAGCAGGCGGCCAGTGATATTGCCCTAACCGTCACGGCGCAGCCACCAGAAGAGACCGATTCCTCTAGCACCAATGATGGCCGCAGCGATGCAAGCAGCGATTCAAGCAGAAACTCAAATGATACGACCGTGTCGTTGTCCGAGGCTGCGGTTGATTTGATTCAGGCGAAAAGCCAGGTGCAGGCATCGGCCCAGCTGGTAAGCACGGCCGACGAGTTGGTCGGTACCTTAATCGATACTATTGCGTAGAAACCTCTCGCTAATGCCCCCGCTTGCTTGCCAGGCGCATTGCTACCGAAAGTCCCAGCGTTAGCTGCCTGCGATCATGGCACCATGAAGCCGCCTACCAATGTCGTTGGTCGCTATACGGATGCGGCATTATTCAGTTTTCAGCGCGGCGCCGATGGGAGATCCTGTGCCATTGATGGAAATGCGTGGGTCACCGATACGATACTGGTCGATATCTCGGTCTAGCGCTATCTTAGCTGCCATCCATGCATAGCCGCCAGCCATGACAAACATTGGTCAATGCCATTTTTGCTGCAGGTTTTTATAGGGTATTAGGCTGTCTTGGTAATGAACTTAAATGCCACTACGGGCGTATAACGCAATATAGAAAAGAATGGCAGACCATGACGACCGCACACCGTATGCGGCGGGATAAAGCTTTATGACGTCAGACACTTCACCCGGACAGGGTCAACAGCGACAGCTTTCGGCAGAGGACCAAGCCAGGGTCGACAAGTATTTATCATCGCCTATCCATTCGGTAGAGCGAAAGCCATTTAAACCCTGGATTATGATGGTGATGTTGCTTTCGTCGGTAGCCAGCCTAAGCCTGATTAGCGTGTTGATTTCCTGGCTGGTGCTATAGAGCCCATAGCTGCTACAGCGTTCTGCTTTGTGCACACTTTTCTTATTTGCTCGCCGCAGCATGTGCAAGTAGCACTTGATGTATTAGAATAAAAAATATGTTTAAGCCTTTAAATTGGGCGGGAGAATACGGCGATTTTTTGCCAGGACTGCTACTTAAAGACTAAATAAAGGTTAGGCCAACGTCGCCGCCTTGGCTGTAGATGACCTCCATTTCGTAGGTTTCGAGACGGCTTTTTGCCTCGCTTGAGACAATACCGTTTAAGTGCAGCTGCACCTTACTGCCCACATCGACTTCGCAGCCACCAATGGTATATAGACCGATACCACCCTCGGAGATATCGCGAGTGTGCACCATTTCTACACCCAGGCCCGGAATCCGAAGTGCACCCTGAAGGCCAACCTTGACGCGTCTAAAGCGTCTGCCTTCAGTGTCACTGTCGATTTTTAAGCCGTGTTTGCTCATGAAGCTCCTGTTATCAGTGATGTTACCTATCGGTTGTTAAGCTATGTGACCAATGCGGTTTCCGCCTTGCGAGGCTATTATCAGCTGGCCTGCTGTGCGAGCCTGTAGCTTAATCAAAAATCAGCTTGTCGATGCGTGATTAGTTTACGATGGTGCCGATGAATGTGTAGCAAAGAATTGGTAAATAAATGTAAAAGGTCGTTACACACTGTACTCCAAAGCTGGCCTTGTAACTGCGAAATACGCCACAATCAATGCTCAAGCAATGCTACATTATCGTCAATCGGCAGTTTAGCATTGTTTATATTCAGAGCTAAACCGCTTGCCGTCGAACAGGATTGATTTTTCCTATGACCAGGTTTTAGTTTACGATAAACACTTGTTATGACCTTGTGCCTTCAGTGGTCATTCCGATGACTGTGTTTACCATGCGATGCTGGCGATAATGGATCGAAGATTTAAACGTTAGAAGGAATACGGTTTTGAGAATTGGATATTTAGAAGACGAGCAATCGCAGGCGGAGCTGGTGAAATCCTGGCTTCTGGGCGAAGGTTTTGAAGTCAACCATGCGGATACCGGCCGGGAGTTTATCAGGCTGCTGACCGATAACCCTGTGGATATGCTAATCCTCGACTGGCAGCTACCGGATATGGAGGGTGTCGATGTGCTTGCATTCGTGCGCAATCAGCTGAATTCTAATGTCCCGGTGATATTTGCCACCCAGCGCGATGCCGAAGCCGATATTGTCAAAGCGCTGCAAGCGGGTGCCGATGATTATCTAGTGAAACCATTGCGTAAGGGTGAGCTATTGGCGCGTCTCGATTCACTCGCACGCCGCGCTGGCGTCACTAATAATGACTCGCGTATTGAGCTTGGTCCTATTACATTGGATAACGCAGCGCAAATTGTCACGGTTAATGGTGAAGTTGTTAAGCTGACGCCAAAAGATTACCAGTTGGCTTGTTGTATGTTAAGAAATGTAGGCAAGCTGCTGTCGCGAGACTACTTGCTGCGCGAAGTGTGGGGTATTGACGCGTCGTTAAATACCCGTACTGTCGATGTGCACGTCAGCCGTATTCGGCGCAGTTTAAATATCGGCCCTGAAATTGGATGCTGTATTAAAACCGTTTACCAGCACGGCTACCGGCTAGAAAAAATAGAAGCAATGGAGGAGGTAGAATAAGCCTGTTTACGCGGGTTTAGCGCTGAGATTAGCGTCGGGCGTAAAACTAAACCAGTAACCGCAGTGGTTGCTGGCATGCCCAATAAGTTGAGTAATCGCAGTTGTCGCCACCCATCGAAGATGGTTCAATAAGGTGTTATGCACGTGGTTATGCTGGGCATTGATAGCTTATATTAATGCTGGGCATTGCTGATTATTCCGGTATTTGGGCTGGCTATTATGAAAGCAACAACGATAGCAACAACAACTAAAACGACGCTATTGAACTCGTCTCAGTTAAAAGCGGCATTCGCTGCAGTTAGCGGCTGTTTGAGGCTGTCGGTAGTGCTCGGCAGTATGCTGGTTTTGCTATCGGTCAGCGTTGCTTCCCAGGCGGCAGACTGGCGTTACAGTATGCGTCCTGGCGATACTGTTTGGACTATATGCAAAGAGTATACGGCCTACCCGGGCTGTTGGCAGGAACTGCCAACTTACAATGCTGTTTCCGACCCCACCCGAATGTCGACGGGCTTTGTACTTAAAATTCCCAATCAGTGGTTAAAGCAGTCGCAAGTGGCAGCGCAAGTGATTTATGTCAGCGGCGCGGCCAGCTATCTTAAGGCCCGCCAGGCGCCACAGGTATTGGTCTTGGGGCAGCAATTGCGTATGGGCGATGGCGTCTCGGTTAACTCAGGTTCAGCGACATTGCAGTTTACTGATGGGGCGACCATAGTGATGAGCGCCAATAGCGAATTAACGATCGATTCTGTGTCAGCACAAAAACAGTCGCGCAGTCAGGCAATTGATATCAGCCTGCCACGCGGTGATATCAAGGTTACTGTGCCAAAGCGTTCTGCTAAGCCAAAGTTTCGAGTGAAAACCCCAGCGGCTGTGGCAGCCGTGCGCGGTACTGAGTTTCGCGTTAGCAGTTTAGTGCCCGATGCCATTGACCAAAGCGCCGAAATGCGCAGCGAGGTGTTAGAGGGCGTGGTTGATATTTCTGCCCAGGGCCAAAGCAGTCTGGTTAATGCTGGCTTTGGTGTTAAAACCACCAAGGGCCAACCACCGTCTGACCTGGCGCCGCTGCTCAGTGCGCCAAGCTGGAATCTTGAATGCACTGACCCCGGTTATGTAGAGTGGCGTGGTTCGCCCGATACCGCCAATTATCAACTGGTGTTAATGGAAGACGATGTTAACGTCGATCGAATTATTTCAACCGTAGTGATTAACGAATCGAATTACACGTTTAAGGATCTCGAAGAGCAGTGCTACCAAGTTAAGATCAGTTCGGTCGACCAGCTGGGCTTTAATGGCTTGGAGTCGCAGCGCCAGCTCTGTTACGAATTAATCTTGCCGCCACCGGTTTTTAGCGAGACGGTGTTAAAGCGCAGTCAATTTTTTGCCAGCTGGAATAAAGTTGCCTTTGCCGACAGTTACCTTATTGAGGTCAGTGATAGCGAAGACTTCATCCGCCTACTACATCGCGAAGTGATTAGTGACGCAAGTGTGAGTCTGGCAATGGACTCGTCTGAGCAGGCTGTGTACGTGCGGGGCAGGGCGATGGCTGAGGGCGGTGCGCAAAGTGAATACAGCGAAGCGGTTTACGTTGAGCAAAAAAGTAATCGCCATATTATTATCGGTATACTCGCCGCTGCACTGGCGTTTATTGCGCTATAAAACAATTATTCATTCCCAGGCGTAACGCCGTGAGAGCAGAGAAAAAGTCCTCGCCATTAGTGACTATTGTGACGGTTGCGGTGGTCGCTGCTGTGGCCAGCCTGCACCATTGGTTTGCTTCGGTCGATACCGCCTACTACGATTTTGTGCTTGGACAAAACCTGCTGGACTACCCTGAAGACGTTGTTGTGATTGCGGTAGATGAACCGTCAATCGAGCGTCTGGGTGCCTGGCCCTGGGATCGTCGTTACCATGCCCGTTTGTTAGCAAAGCTTAAGTTGGCTGATGCGGTGGTGCTGGATTTTATTTTTGCTGAGCCGCAATCCCTTGTATTAACGGGTGATCCATCACTGGATAGCACGACCTCACCCGACCAGCTATTTGCCCAGGCTATGATTAAACAGCAAAATGTTTTGTTGCCCGTTTATGTGCAGCAGGCGCAAACCGGGGGCGAACTCAGAGAGGTGTTGCCGCTACCATTATTCTCCGAAGCCGCAGCGGTGCTGGCGCATGCGCATGTCGATTACGGTGAAAACGGTATCGCCCGTGGGGTTTATTTACGCGAGGGCTTGGGCAGCCCATACTGGCCGCACTTATCAATAGCATTAGCGCAAATGCTTGGCGAAACGCCAGCAAACCATAGTGGTGAGCGTGCCGTGCATGACGGCGAGACTTCACACTACGAAATATATCGCGACTACTTTAACCTGCTGCGTTTTGTTGGTCCGCCCAATACTATTTATCGCAACTCCTATATCGATGTGTTAGATGGACTGATTGCGCCCGAGCAGTGGCGCGGCAAGCGGGTGTTTGTCGGTGCGACTGCCACCGGATTGGGTGATGAAATTCCTACGCCGCTGGGGGCGTTGCCAGGAGTGGAATTTCACGCCAATGCCTACCAGGCTGCGCGTACTAACGGCTATATACAGCGGCCATCAACGCCTGCTCATATGGTTTTGACGGTTGTGTTAGTAATGCTGATCACCACGCTGCTCAGCCGCTTAACGCCAGTGCAGTTCCTGTTGATGACCTTTGTGTCGCTAGCCCTACTAACCACCTTGACTTACTTGCTATTGGTGTTGGCACACTACTGGTTCTCGTCGATTGCTGCACTTATTGCCGTTGCCTTGTTTTATCCCTTGTGGAGCTGGCGGCGGATTGAAATTGCGCTGTCGTTTTTGCAGCAGGAGTTGGCGCTGTTGCAAAAGGGTTCGATGGTGAGTGATTTCAATATTGATACGCTTAAGTGCAGCTTGCAGGGTCTGGTAGATATCGGTGTGATTAAGACCTGGTCGTTGCAGTCGTTGGCAACTCCTGCGTCTAAGGAAAATGCCAAACTGACGGCAGCTACCCATAATGTTCTCCAGTGGCCAAAAGTCACTGGGCGGTTGGGTGAGGTCGAAACGGGTTTTAGTGTTGAAAAGGTGTATTATTATCTTGGTATCCAGAGTGTCGACCATGATTACGATTTGGTGCCAGTTTTAACTGCACTGCTGTCAACTGCCACCAGCGTCGATGATTCACCGCTAAGCTCTTATGAGTTGGTTGAAGAAACCATTCGTGAAATTTATTCGATAAAAGATGTGGCAGAAAAAGCACAGCTGCGGATGAATAAAAGTATGGCAGAGCTGCAAGACGCCGTACTGGTTGCCGATGCGGCTGGCAAAATTATTTTCACTAACGATAATTTCCGTGCAGTATTCTCTCAATCATTTATCGACCAGCCGTTAGTAGCGCTGCAGAAAAAAATTAGTGGCTACGTTTGGCTGGGAATTTTGCGTACTTTAATGATTGAGCAGGAGCGGGTATATCAGGAGTTAAGCCTGATTGATGAGCGCAGCCTGCTATGCCAGGGCGCGTTGATTAACGACCAGGATAATAGCCAGGATATATTGGTGTTTGTATTTACCGATGTCACGCAGTTGCGTTATTTGGAGCGCGGCAAAAACGAAGCGCTGGCATTTTTGTCCCACGATATGCGTTCGCCTATTGTGTCACTGCTCTCGTTAATCGAGACATACCGCATTAACCACGCCGCTATTAAATCGGACGAGCAAGTGTTTATTGAACAATTGGAGTTTTTTGCACGCAAGAATTTAAAATACTCGGAAGACTTTTTGCAATTATCGCGGGCGGAAAATATCGACCGCGAGGTATTCCAGTTGGTGGATATGCACGGTGTGATTGATGGTGCCTATGCACAGGTGTTTGGATTATCAAAAAACAAAAATGTTGATGTAATTATTGAACGAACGCCCGATGATTGTTGGATTTCTGGTGACGTTCAATTACTGGAACGCGCCGTGACCAATATTCTTTCCAATGCGATTCAGTATACGCCGCCGGGTAAGCAGGTTACATTAAGTTTGCATTTATCCCAGGGTGTTCAAATCGTTATAAAAGATCAGGGTAGTGGTATTCCTGAAGCGATGATTCCGCATTTGTTTGAGCCTTATTTCCGCGCGCGGGATAAAAGCCGGGGCGTGGCTGATGCGTCGCTCGAGGCTCCCAAAGCAAATTCATCGGACGGTGTCACGGTTTCTCCCGCAATCTCAGCCACAAGCCCAGCCACAACAAATCAGGGCGCCAAGAGTTATGGGCTGGGTTTAAGCTTTGTGCATACAGTGGTGAAGCGTCACGGCGGCAGTATTTATGTCAATTCTGAAATTGACATAGGTTCATCTTTTACACTTAAATTCCCCGCTGTGGCTGTAGAATAATCCAATAATGAGGCTGATTGATAATAAAGCGGTTGAATGATCAAAAATAGAACGATGCTGCTCGATTTTACATACTTTAACTCCCCGATTTTTTTCAAAAGCTTGTAGAATGCGCAGCGTTCCTGTCCACCGTTTGCGGTTCAGGTATGTTCAGTTTTTAGTGTTATTTTTGACAGCACTTTGGCCAGGCAGTCAATAAAGGCGTTTGGTACAGTGTTACCGTTGAAGTAAATACCTAAGCGCAGAAATAGATAACTGAACAACTAAAATTGAAAATATATTCGGTTAGTGCCAATTGATTTTTAGTAGAACAGGCCTTATTCGAAGGGCTAGCTCAACCGGCAATATGTCATCACTGATAACATGTTAAAGACAAAAGCTTTCAACTAAAACCGACCCATTTGAAGATGGAGATGTTATGAGAAACAAAATGCTACTGGCCGTATGTGCGGCCAGCCTGGTTCAGGCGCCCGCTAGCTGGGCTGATGAAAGTGGGATTACCCTGACGCCAAGTATTGGCTATATGGATTATGACAGTGATCGCGGCGCGCTAGCTGATACTGCTGCCGATCCTGACAGCTACGATGATGATGGCTTCTACTCGTTTGGTATTGGATATCGCTACGATAGCCCCTGGCAAATTGAGCTTGCCTATGCCGAAGGTGACACAGGCACTAGCATTGGCGATATCGACTTTAGCCAAATCCGTCTCGACGGCTTATATCACCTGGAAACCGACAATAGTGTTGTGCCTTACTTTGTGGTGGGTGCCGGTGAAAATGAATTTGACGAGCCCCTTAACAAGCGCAAAGAAACAATTGTTAACTACGGTGTCGGCTTTAAATATGCCATTAATGAAGTTGTTTCTGCGCGTACCGATTTGCGTGCTATCACCAGTCTTGATGAAGAAGACACTGACGTGGCATTGACGCTGGGCTTACAATTTTTACTCGGTGGTGGAAGCTTAAAGCCTGCACCAGCACCTGCGCCAACCGATAGCGATAACGACGGCGTTACTGATGCCAACGATCGCTGCCCTAACACGCCAGTTGGTGTTCAGGTCGATGCGCAAGGTTGCGCGTTAGATGACGATGACGATGGCGTCCCTAACCATCAGGACAACTGCCCAGACAGTGAAGCTGGCGCGCGTGTCGATGAAGAAGGCTGCTATATCCTGCTGCAGGAAACGCGTGAAATTGAATTGCAGGTGAACTTTCCCAATAACTCTTCGATCATTGGCGACCAGTACCTGTCTGAGATTAAAGCAGTTGCCGATTTTATGACTGAATACCCAAATACTGAAGCCGTTATCGAAGGCCACACTGATAGCAGTGGTTCAGACGTTTACAATCAGTTGTTGTCTGAGCGTCGCGCTAACAAGGTTGCCGAAACCTTGGTTGAACAGTTCTCAGTCGCTACTGGTAGGGTTTCATCGGTGGGTTATGGTGAGGCGCGTCCTGTTGCCGATAACAGCACGGCTGCGGGTCGTAGTTCAAACCGACGCGTTGTGGCGGTCATTTCAACCACGGTTGAAAAGCGCGCCAAATAAAATGGCTCAGTAACATAGGACGCCTAAGGGTATCTCAAGTTGCTATAGCTGCGGGCGTCTTTTATTTTTTCTTTCTTTTTTTAACTTCACTTAAAATGGTGGGCCTTATGCCAGACTTTGATGTAGCACAAATTATTGACTTAGTGATTGTCTACGGAATTAAGATTGCATTGGCACTGGTTATCTATATTGTAGGTAAGTGGATTGTTGGCGCTATTTCTAACGCCATGCAAAAAGCCATGGCCGCGCGTGATGTTGATCCAACGATCTCCAAGTTTGTCGGTAGTATTGCTTACTACCTGATGTTTGCCTTTGTCGTTATTGCAGCGCTGGGGCAGCTTGGTGTACAAACGGCGTCGGTAGTCGCCATTATTGGTGCCGCAGGCTTGGCCGTGGGTTTTGCCTTGCAGGGCACTTTATCCAACTTTGCGGCTGGCGTTATGATGATTTTATTGCGCCCCATCAAAGTCGGCGACTTCGTCGAAGTAGCGGGCACGTCGGGCGTGGTATCAGAGGTGGCGATTTTCGCAACCACTTTACTTACGGGTGATAATAAAACCATTATTGTGGCTAACTCCGCGGTGATGGGTAGCACGATTACTAACTATTCTACCCAGCCTGAGCGCCGGGTCGATTTGGTCGTTGGTGTGGGTTACGGTTCTAATATCCAACAGGTAAAAGATGAACTGCAGGCGATTGCCGACGCTGAAAGCCGAATTCTTCACGATAAAGGTGTGACCATTGGGGTGTCTGAACTTGCTGACTCTTCTGTCAACCTAGTGTTTCGTACCTGGGTGAAGTCTGCCGATTACTGGGGTGTTTATTTCGCCTTGAACGAGCGCGTTAAAGTGCGTTTTGATGAAGTGGATATTGAAATTCCGTTTCCGCAAATGGATATTCATTCCGATAAAGCAGCTTGATGTATTCTTTGAGAAAAAGGGCGGTTTTTTTAACCGCCTTTTTTTGTAACAGATTTTTAAAGCGGATTTTTGCAGCCGCTTTCTTATAGTAATATAAAGTTGAGGTTTTAATAATGAAAAAATGCATTTCCACTCTGGGCTTTTTGCTAGTCAGTTCGGTCGCGGCTGCCGAGCCTATTAAAGGTGAGGCGGAGCTTGGTTTGGTTAACACCAGCGGCAACTCTGAAACGCAAACGCTTAATGCCAAATTAAACTTGACCAAAGAAACCGAGCAGTGGGCGCACAAGGCAAATCTGGCTGCGTTAAGTAATTCCAGTGATGATACCACCACGGCTGAGAAATATAGCCTTGCCTTGCAGTCCGATCGCAAGTTAGATGAGCGCAGCTTTTTATATGTGATTGGTACTTATGAGGATGATCGCTTTAGTGGTTTTGATTACCAAGCCACCTTTGGTTTGGGTTATGGCTATAAGATTATTGATAATGATGAGCGTACGCTGACGCTCGAAGCCGGCCCAGGCTATCGGGTCAATGCTGTTGAAAATGGTGATGATGAAAAAGAAGTGACTTTGCGTCTGGCAGAAACTTACGTGTGGCAGTTTAGCGAAACTGCCGAGTTTAATCAGTACCTGATTGTCGAAGGCGGTGACGATAACACTATCAGTAAATTTGGTGCTTCGGTTAAATCGGCATTAACAGGAACGCTGGCTTTAAAGCTAGGTGTTGATATTAAGCATACCGATAAAGTGCCTGCAGGTCGTGATGATACCGATACTGAAACCTATGCCACGGTCACATACTCATTTTAGGCAGTTACGTTAAGCCTTGCTTTAAAATAGCGGGCAATTAAATATCCAACCATGATGGGACAGGGAGGTTCCGGTTATGCAAAAACACTGGGTTAAATAGTTTGCTTTGATAGCGCGTACCATAGTCACATAAAATAGTGACTATGGTGTGGCCGCTGCCTAGCTGTCGCGCCATCTCAACGGCGCCGGCAATATTAATACCCGATGAGCCGCCCAGGCACAGCCCCTCATGTTTTAATGCATCAAATACGTAAGGTAGTGCGACCTTATCGCTAATTTGAAACGCGGAGTCAATTTTTGTATCGGCCAGATTATTGGTGATATGGCTAATGCCAATGCCCTCGGTAATTGAGTTACCTTCAGATTTTAATTCACCGTGTGTGTAGTAGTGATAAAGCGATGAACCCTGTGGATCGGCAATGCCAATGGTAATATCCGGGTTGTACTCTTTAAGCCGTCGCGATACGCCTGCCAGTGTGCCGCCAGTTCCCACCGCGCAAATAAAAGCATCGACTTTGCCATTGGTTTGCTGCCAGATTTCTTCGCCCGTGGTGGCATAGTGAATATCGCGATTGGCTGTGTTGCCAAACTGATTGGCCCAAATGGCGCCCTGAGCTTCTTTATTGTTCAGCTTTTCTGCCAGCCGTTGTGCGGTGTGAGTATAGTGATTGGGGTCATCATATGACGCCGTGGGTACCAGGTGCAGTTCGGCGCCATACAGTTCCAGTGAATCGATTTTTTCCTTGCTTTGAGTCATAGGCATTACTACCACGCTTTTATAACCCAGCGCATTAGCTAATACGGTTAAACCAATACCGGTATTGCCCGCCGTGCCTTCAACAATTGTGCCGCCAGGTTTGAGCGCGCCAGAGGCTTCGGCAGCGCGAATAATTCCCAGCGCAGTGCGATCTTTAACTGAACCGCCGGGGTTTAAAAATTCTGCCTTACCGAATATTTCGCAGCCAGTAAATTCCGACGCTTGGCGCAGTCTTACCAGCGGTGTGTTGCCGATCAATTCGATAATATCGTGCTGTTTTTTCAAGGTGTTGGCTCCCGTGGTCTGCAGCTGCGTTCCAGCGGCTGTAGGCCTTTGCTGGCGAGGTTGAAAAGCTATTGAGCGATAGCGTCAAAGCCTGACACATAATGGCTCAAGGGGTCATTGTCACAAGTGTGATGTTAGCGCTACTGTGTCCGGCTAGCAATGATCATAGTTAAATCAATACAACCCCTGCGATATACGCAAGCACACGCAGTCCGGCAGTTATGGCAAATTATTTTGGTCCTTATGATGTTGAAGAGCAAGCGGCTGCACCCAATGCGCTGTGGACAGCGCGCCGGGAGCTTGCCGATGCATTGCGGCGATTAAATAGTTTGGCGGTAACAAGCATGGCCGATGCCGAGGTGTACACCCGGATGGCTGGGCAAATTAATGCACAGGCTGATACGCTGGCACGCAGCGAGCAGCAGCGGGGTAAGCTTGAGCAAATGGATCCCGACCTGGACTACGCACAGCAGCGCAGTACGGTGAGTCATGAAATAAGTCCGCTAACCGGTTTAAGCAATCCAATCGCACCGCCCATGAACATCTGGTTTGAAGACGATAAAGTCAAGGCTAGTGTCACAATGGGCTGGCAGTTTGAAGGCCCCCCAGGCTGTATTCATGGCGGTTATATAGCGGCGTTGTTTGATGACTTTTTGGGCGTGGGGCAAAAGTTAACCGGCAAAATTGGTTTTACCGGCACGATACAAATTCGTTATATAAAACCAACACCACTAGACCAGGAGGTTAAATTGGTGGGTTGGCTGGAGCGGCAGGATGGCCGAAAGAACACGCTGCGCGGTGAGATGTACGCCGGCAATACTTTAACAGCCAGTGCCGAAGGCTTGTTTATACAGATGCCAGTGCTCTCCTATCGAGATAGCAGTGCAGAAGATGCCGCTCACCATGCAGCCGAACATGTGGCCGAGCATGTTGCCAAATCTGTGGCCGGCGAAACCGAAAGTATCGGTGGGCGCAAAGAGTTAAGTCGTAGTGACGCGTTAAAAGCGGCTGACAAAGGTAAACGCAGGCCCTAATAATTAGCTTTAACGCACAATAGTAAGCAGTAAAACGCGGTTT
>CBFHXO010000010.1:3266-43253 GCA_965659815.1 Pseudomonadales bacterium | reverse complement strand
GTTCCAACTCCAATCGCTTGCGAGAGCTGGCTGAACGTATTGGTACCGATGCTTATCTTATCGATAATGAAGGTGATATTCAGGTCAGTTGGCTTACTGGCAAAGCCGCCGTGGGTATTACAGCCGGTGCCTCAGCGCCTGAAGTGCTGGTGCAAAAAGTGGTCGACTACCTGCAGTCATTGGGCGCCCAGGCGCCTCAAGAGCAGGTGGGTATTCCTGAAAACATCACCTTTTCGATGCCTAAAGAGCTGCGCTTTAGCGAAGGCTAGCAATACTCATTCCCGTCAATTGCGCTTAAAGGCGCGTTTATCGGTGAAATTCCACCGTTTATACCCTGCCTTATGGCGAAGCCCTCAATTCTGGCCAACACTGTTGAGTAAGACTTTAAATCCGATATTTGCCAGTGTTCGGTTCACCTGTCTCGTGGGTAGGCAACCATGCCACTGCAAATAGTAATCTGAGTACTGACTTGCCAATGCCTAAATTCTCTCCAGCCCGATTGTCTGGGCGCATATGTCAGCCACAGCGCGTAAATCTACAAAAGGGTTTGACCTTGCTGGAGCTGATGTTCGTGTTGGCCATTGCTGGTGTGCTGTTGTCTGTTGCGATACCGAGTATGCGTTCGATGACGTTGAATAACGCAATGGTATCTTGTCGTGACTCGCTGGCAGGTGCGATCAAAATGGCGCGCAGCGAAGCGGTTAACACCCAGTCGGTGGTAACGATTTGTCCCAGCGTTAATCAGTCGGGTTGTGGTGGCGACTGGGCTGATGGCTGGATAGTCTTTGCCGACGATGATGAGTCGGGAACGCGAAACAATTCATCCGAACGCCTGGTGGATGTTGATGCATGCAGTAATAACGTCGGCATCGGCAATGGGGCAGCGCTGGCCGGTATCAGCTTTAGCGCCATTGGCATTAACCTTGGCAACGCTGCGACCATTGGTATTTGTGATTCCGAAGCTACCGAGGGCATTAATGGCCGCGCAATATTGTTAACGGCAACCGGTGCATTGAGTTATTCGTCCGTCGCTGCCGATGCTAATTGCCCAACGCCGTAGTTTTTTATGTCGTTACCGGTTTAAGTTTGGCCACCGTTTGTATTTACGAGGAAGCAATTTTGTCTAACCTGAATAAAACACGCGTTATAGCAAGAGCTGCGGCGCGCCGAAATTTTGCCCAGGGTTTTACTCTTATTGAGGTTATGATTTCGGTTTTTGTCCTGTCGGTAGGGATTTTGGGTATGGCGGGTATGCAGGCCGTGAGCGTGCGAGAAACGGTGAACACTACATTTAGAATTCAAGCCGATATGTTGGCTGCCGATATGGCTGACCGTCTCAGGGCCAACCGTGCGGCGGCGACCAACGCCACCTCGACCAGTTATGAGTCCGATGGCTCAGCGTTAGGGAGTCCTTCGAGCTGTATAGGTCCTACGGCTAACTGCAATGAAGCAGATTTGGCCAGTCATGATATTAGCAATTGGCAAACGCACATTGGCAATTCCAATCTGCCCATGGGTGTTGGCACCATTACCAGGGCAGCGGGAACCTCCGAATACACAATTTTAGTGTTTTGGGATGAAGACAGGGACGGTGCTGTAACTACGGCAACCAGTTGTAATGCGGCCTCGGGCGACGGTTGTATTCGTCTGGTGGTCGAAATCTAATTAGCAAAGTCAGCGTTAGCAAGTGAATCAAGAGCGTAAAAATATGACACACATGGAAAAAAATAGGGGTTTCTCTTTAATCGAGCTGTTAGTGGCACTGGCACTGGGTGTATTTATTCTCGCCGGTATTATTCAAATCACCGTTGGCAGTAAACAGGCTTTTGAGGTGATTCATGCGCAGGCCGCGTCTCAGGAGGCGGGTCGATTTGGCATGCGCTTTATTAGCCGCTCAATTCGTGCTGCGGGCTATATCAACCCCGGTGATATCACCACAATGAATGGTGATGACTACGCGGCAGATCTGGTGAACCTGATCGCCAACAGTAGTTACTGGCGCGCGCAAAATGGTTTTACTGAGGGTGCTGTTGTGGCTGGGAGCGACTCATCCGAAGCAACGCTGACTGACGCCGACGCCGCGCTCGACAGTTTTACCTTCAGACTTGAAGGCGATGTTAATGCACCGACCCAGGACTGCGCGGGCAACGATATTGACGGAACAGCCGGTGTGTTTACCCGTATGACGTATTACGTCGATACCAACGACCAGCTGCGTTGTTTAGTGTCGAGCTCGGGTGCTGATACCAATGTTGCGTTAGTTTCCGGTGTTGAAGATATGCAGGTGCTCTATGGTGTTGGTGATGCGTCAACGTCTAACCGGGTTCTGCGCTACCTTACCGCAACGCAAATGACCGCTGCCGACTGGCCTTATGTCGTCTCGATGGGTGTA
Organism: Pseudomonadales bacterium; assembly: GCA_965659815.1. Taxonomy (GTDB): domain Bacteria; phylum Pseudomonadota; class Gammaproteobacteria; order Pseudomonadales; family UBA7434; genus UBA7434. The sequence goes on along the minus strand of CBFHXO010000010.1, from coordinate 40,861 downwards.
GGTTTGCTCACTCGCTCAGACAATTCGCCATTGGCTGCCACCGGCAGCGCTTTGACGTTATTGGATAAAACTATTAGTGCCAGCGACAACGCCGATGGTCGGGCGCGTCAGGTGTTTATGCAAACCATTTCTTTACGTAGCCAGTTATCGGGCTTATAGCAGGGGTTATTGCTTTGATGAACGTAACAAAAAAATCTGGCTTAATTTATCGACACCGTTCAGAGCGCGGTGCGGTACTGATATTTTCGCTAGTGCTGTTGCTGGCACTGACATTAATCGGTGTGTCGGGTATGGGTTCGGTCACACTCGAAGAGAAAATGGTGTCGAATATGCAAAATGCTAATAAGTCGTTTCAAGGGGCTGAGGCAGCACTTAATGAGTGCGAAAACTATTTGCGTGAGCAGGCCACAGTGGTGCTTGATCAGACATCAAAGACTACCAGTCTGGCAGCGTTAAAAGATAAAACTGCTCGCGTCATTACTGTTAATGCCTTTCCAGCTGGCTGGAGGGAAGATGTTAACTTTTGGGAAGACTATGGCAATGCCTCAGCCATTACGTCTATTACCAAAACCGCGGCTAGTCCCGACGGTGTTGCCTCCGCGCCGCGCTGTTTTACCGAATATATTGGTAATGGCACCAGCTCGATGGATTCTGATTCGTCGCTGTATCCTGGTGCCAACTCGCCCGATGCAAAATTGGTTTATCGGGTAACTGCGTTTTCTTACGGTGCCGATAATCGAAGCCAGTCGGTGGTAGAAAGTTTGTTTGTAAAAAATTAGTGACGTCGAGTTGCTGTGTTTTGCGTTGTCTATGTGATTTTAGTGTAAGTAATTTCAGCGGGTGTATTTGCTGTGAAAGTTAAAGCGGTGAAGGTAATGAGTGATTTTTTATCTGGATTATCGGGTAGGTTGAAACAGTTGTGTGTGGCTACAGCAAGCTATCTTTTATTACTGTTGCCAAGTAATGCTGCGCAATTAAATCTGAACGATTTACCTTTGTTTGTTTCCACCAGCGTGCCGCCCAATATTGTGGTGTCGATGGATGACTCCGGCAGTATGGCCTGGGGCTTTATGCCCGACGCTACCGCAGCTAGCTGGCGCGAAACTTACTATCGATCATCTAACTTCAACAAGGTTTATTACGACCCCACGGTGACCTATACGCCGCCAAGAAATTCAACGGGTCTCGAGCTTGCCGATGCGACTTATACAGCGGCGGTCCGTGGTTTTTTCTATGACCCCACTGTACAGGTAACCATTAATCTGTCGACCGACTTTGTGGCTATTTACGATCATTACGATTACGATGCTACGCCCGATTTGCTGGGTGCGGAAGAAGCCGGTTTAGGCTGTGGCACCAACCCTGGGGATCCCTGTGATCCTCAACCCGCCTATTACTATAACTTTGATGCAAGCCTAACCAACTGTACTAACGTGGTTAACAACCAGGCCCGCGATGCCGATTGTTATAGCAAGATCATTATCAATACCGATGACTACAGTGGCGCCGGCAGTACCAACAAGCATGGCCGGACGCTGGCAGAAGAGCAGGTCAATTTCGCTAACTGGTTTCAATACTATTCGATTCGCGGTGACGCGGGTAAAACGGCTTTAACCCGTGCCTTTGTGCCCAGTTCGGTGAGCAGTTCTGTGCGCGTAGGTCGTCAGGCGCTAAATAGCGGCACTACGGTGGGTTCCGGTGCATCATCGACAGAGGTTTCTACGTTTGACGACACAGAGCGAGCTTCGTTTTACAACTGGATATCAGGTGTGCGCACCCGCGGTGGTACACCACTGCGAGCAGCGGCTATTAGGGCGGGTAACTACTTTACCGGCGCCAACGCCTATCGCGATACACCGTCTAACTCGTCCTCAGAGCAGGTATCCTGCCGCCTGAATACGCACATTATGCTGACCGACGGTTTTTATAACGGTGGTTTTACTGCTCCTAACCCACTATTTAAAGATGATGATACCGGTAATACCTTGCCCGATGGCCGCGCCTATTCGCCAGCGACAACCAATCAGTTTATTTATCCTAACGATACCGCGGCGACTACACTGGCCGATTTAATGTGGCACTACTGGGCAACGGATTTATCGACGGCTTTAACCAATAATATCGAGCCTTACTATACTGAAGAAATTTCGGGGGCAGTCACCGACGAGCAATACTGGAATCCGGCAAATGACCCTGCCACCTGGCAGCATATGGTCAGCTATATGGTGTCGTTTGGCTTGACCGGTAGCGTGCCGCTCACCGATACGGCTTACCAGAGCCTATTGGCCGGCACCGATTACACGGCTAACGATGGCAGCACTCAAAACGGCTGGTTGGGTATAGGCACAAACAATGGCATAGCCGATGATTTATACCACGCTGGTATTAATGGTCGCGGTGGCTTCTTTAATGCTACCGATCCTAACGAACTGGTCACGGCGTTTAAGTCGATTACTGAGCGCATTGCGGCGCGTGAGGCAACGGCTTCGACAGTGGTAGCCAATAGTGGTCGGATTTCGTCGGGTAACCTGGTATACCTGGCGTCGTTCGACACTGAAAAATGGATTGGCCAGTTAGAGGCGTTTGAAGTCTCTGACGGCTCCGATTATAACCCTACGTCAACAGCCCCAATTTCGAGCTGCAATGAGCGACGTTTTGGTGAGCTATGCTCGTTGATTTGGGATGCTGCTGAAGAGAATACGGCAACCACATTACCGCACGCTAGTCGTAAGATTTATACTTACGACAACAGCATCGCTTCGGGCAGTATTGTTGGTGGTGTCGACTTTACATGGTTAAGCCTAAACAACGACCAGCGCGATTTCCTGAACGACGATGATACTGACGGTGAACTGCGATTAAATTACATTCGTGGCGATGCCAGCAACGAAACCGACAACGGTGGTAGCTTTCGCGCGCGGCGTGGATTAACCACCAGCAGTGCCGATACCCGACTGGGCCCTATCGTACATTCATCACCGGTTTATGTGGGTAACGGTTTTGACTTCAATGGCTTTAGAGAATTCGCCTTCTCCGATACACTGGAAAGCCAATCGTATACAAGCTTTTTAAACTCGATATCGAGCCGTTCCCCGATGATTTATACCGGCGGTAATGACGGTATGTTGCATGCTTTCGACGCCAGCCGCACAGGTGGTGATGAGGTATTTGCTTATATCCCTAATGCGGTCATCGAAAACCTGCATGACCTCACCGAAACCACTTTCTCAGCGGGTGCTTATGTCGATGGGCCGATTTCAACGCTGGATGTATTTTTTGATGCGAGCTGGCATTCAGTGTTGATTGGTGGCTTGCGGACTGGCGGTAAGGGTTATTACGCACTGAATATCACCGACCCCACCGACAGTGCCGCCGATATGGTAATGTGGGAGTTTACAGACGACAATGACGCCGATATGGGGTATGCCTTTGGCAAGGCCCAACTGGTTCGCCTTAACACCGGCGACTGGGCTGTGATTGTTGCGAATGGTTACAACTCCACGGCCGAGAAAGCCGTGCTCTACGTGCTCGATGTCTCTGATGGCAGCATCATTGAAAAGTTTGAAGTCGATACCTCAGGTGACAATGGTTTATCTGGTCCGGTGGCGGTATCGGTCGATCGCGACTTTTCTATTGACTACGTTTACGCGGGCGACCTTAAGGGCAATATGTGGAAGTTTGACCTTCGCTCTTCAGCCAAGGCCGACTGGTCTTATTCAAAACTGTTTAGTACCGATTCGAATCAACCTATTACGGGTTCGGTCACCGTAGGTAATCACCCCGAAAATCGTGACGGCAGAGTCGTTTACTTTGGTACGGGTAAGTATTTGGAGCAAAGCGATTTGTCCAGCACCAGCACCGATTACTTTTACGCGGTACTCGATGATGATAGTTGCAGTGGTACTACCGCCTGTGTCTCATCTTCGTCTTTGGTCTCGCAGTCGATCGACAGCGCCTCGACTAATGGTCGTACCATTACCGATAACTTTATCGACTGGTCTACCCAAAAGGGCTGGCGCTTACCATTAAGTTCGATTGGCGGTATATCTGAGCGCGTGGTCGGTCGCCCGGCGCTAAGCGGTTCGCTGGTGGTATTTAACACCATTATTCCTGAGAGCGGGCGCTGTAACTCGGGTGGTGAAACCTTTACCTTTGTGCTCGATAGAAACAACGGTGGCGCATTTGATGCGCCAACTATCGACTATAACGCCGATGGTAAGGTAGATTCTGCCGATAGAAAATCGGGACAGGTGGTTGTGGCAATGCAGCCAGAGCCGCCCAGCGGTTCCAACGATGACCCCGCACCTGATCTGGTGGTGTTAAGTAGCTCAGACGGTTCGAAGAAATGTATTAACGTTGCCGGACAGTGTATGGAATTAACTAGTGCTGACCAGGCGGGACGGGTCCGCTGGCGACAATTGAAATAACTCGAGCAGCTAACCAAGGCTTTCTTGGGCAGTTAGAATAGAGAGGTAATGATGAAAACAAAGCTTCATTTAATAGCAAGTCAACGGTTTTTTTCGACGATTGAAAGTGCAAAGACACGTATCGGTATGGCGTTGAAGTCACTACTTTTGATGCTAGCAATTGCAAATACTGGTTTGGCCTGCGCTGATATCACTGAGTTTGTCGGTTCGGTTGAGGCTGTGGATATCGAAAAAGGCGTGGTTACGTTTTCTGCCAAGCAGTTTAATGCTGTCGACTATCGCTTTGCATACGATGTTCGTATTCGTCTGGCCAACGGCGATATTGGTGCTGCAGCCAACCTGCGCGAGGGTAACCTGGTTACTGCGGTAGTCAACCCGACGCAAAAACAGGTTTCCTTTATCCAGGTACATGAGTAGTGGTTTAATGATTATTGAGATTGCAGTATGAAAAAGCAGATGCATGGTTTTACTCTTGTCGAACTGATGATCGTTGTGGCGATTATTGCCATACTGGCCTCGGTTGCATTACCCAGTTATCAAAGCCAGGTACGTGACGGGCGTCGTGCCGACGCAGCGGCAGTATTGATGCAAGCCCGGCAGCAAATGGAACGGCATTACTCCAAAAACTATACTTATGTATCTCCGATGGGTTTGCCCACCCAGTCGCCTAACGATGGCGGTGCTACCGCGTATTACACTATCAGCAGCGGTTCATTATCGGATTCGACCTACACGTTAACCGCTACACCCACAGGTAGCCAAGCTGGTGATCGTTGTGGTGCGTTGACGATTAACCAGGCTGGCGTTAAAACCAGTGTCGGCGATCCGGTGAATATCTGCTGGCGCTAGCCAGCAGCCTGCGGGTGGTATAATTTTCCTATAAACTCGGATCATTCTCGTATTACCCAGGACAGTCGGGCATTCGCCCATCGATATCTTCGACAATCCCGTCCGTATTTCTGTCGCGATACACACGCACGCGACCCTGGCGGTTAATCACCAGGGCACGTGCGAGCGTTAAATCGCCGTTGTTATCACATAAATAAAAGCGGCCAAATTGCCTGGCCACGCCCGAGGGCGAGTAGCGCAGATAATTTTTACCACCAGAGGCACGCCAGCGCACACTGCTGTTGTTGGGTGTGAAAATAATTTTTTCTACCAGTGTTTCGTTTTCATCGATAATGCCATCGTTATTTTTATCAATAAAAATAAACATCCCGAGTTGCCAGTCATTGCCACAGCCGCCTTCCGCGTAGGGGCACAGCGAAGTGATTTCTCGTGATGAGATTGCGGTGGAGCGCGTGGTAGCAATCGCGCGTTGTAAGTTGGCGATATAAACATCCGACTGCTGTCCTTGCCAGTAACGCCCCAGATTCGGCATTGTTAGCGCAACCAGAATACTGACAATACTGAGCGCGACCAGTAGTTCAGTTAGCGTTACGCCGACATCGCGGTGCGAGAAATAAATATCGGATGCCTGTTGGCGGACTGGCATAGTATCGACAGTATCTGTACGAATAGAAAAGTGACGGCTAGACAAAGTACGGTTGGAAAAGGTAATAGACATCGCGAAGCACCTCCATATGCATCGTAGGGTTTTAACAGTATGACTCAATACAGTGTGGCGTGAAGCTGTATGGGTAGCGCCGCCGGATTGCAGTCTTTATCAAGTGCGATATGAAGCTCTGCAGGCAGCGATGCAAGGCAGATACTAGCGCGCTAATTATTTCCACTCAAGGGGGCAATCGAATATTATTCTTCCAGCCCCAGTTTTTTCATTCGATAGCGCAGCGAGCGAAAGCTAATGCCTAAGTATTTTGCCGCTTCGGTTTTATTCCAGCGGCAGCGCTCCATAGCGGCATTAATTTCCCGCTTCTCTATGGATTGCAGGTGTTCGTCCAATGAGAGTGTTGTGGGTCTTTCCAGCGTGACTGATGGGCTTGCGCTGGTATCGATGCTAGGGAATTGCGTAGTTTCGGTAGCGTTGGGTTTTCTCTCAATGGTCGTTTGCAGCTGCAAATCATCAACATCGATATACTCGGGGTTGCCCAATGCCAGTGAGCGTTCTAAAGTATTTTCCAACTCACGGATGTTGCCAGGAAAGCTATGCGAAGCCAGGCACTCGATAGCGGCATCGCTAATACCTGCCACCGCAGTTTGCTGGCGCTGAGCAAGCCGCGCCAAGATTTGCTGTGCGATATTGTGGATATCTTCACTGCGATTCCGCAGTGCGGGCATATTTAATTCGATTACATTAATACGGTAAAATAAATCGCTGCGAAATAAACCGTCTTTTACTAGTGCTGCCAAATTTTTATGCGTGGCGCTAAGTATCCGAACGTCGATAGCAATTTCTTTATTGTGGCCCACGGGTCGAACGGCTTTTTCCTGTATTGCCCGTAGCAGTTTTACCTGCATAGCCAGTGGCAGGTCGGCTACTTCATCCAATAATAAGGTGCCGCCATCGGCTGATTGAAACAGGCCAATTTTGTCCTCAGTCGCGCCGGTAAAGCTACCTTTTTTATGGCCGAAAAATTCGCTTTCAACCAGCTCTGCTGGAATTGCGCCACAGTTAACCGCGACGAAGGGTTGGGATTTGCGCGCGCTGTGTTCATGTATTTGCCTGGCGGCCACCTCTTTACCGGTTCCCGATTCGCCTTGAATAAATACCGGTGCCTGGGACCGCGCGACACGCAGAATAAGTTCGCGCAGTGCTTGCGCAGCGGTTGATTGCCCTGCCAGCTTGATATTTAGTTCGCTGGTATCGCTGGGTTTTTGGTCCGGTTCTAATTGTAATGCTGCGTCGATTAAGGTTTTTAGCTGGTCGAGGTCAATGGGCTTGGTCAGAAAGTCAAAAGCGCCATATTTCAGCGCCGATATTGCTGTATCCATATTGCCGTGCGCGGTAATCATTGCCACTGGAATCGAGGGTGTCGCGCTTTGCATGTGCTGGATTAACTCCAGGCCGTTGCCATCGGGTAGCCGCATATCCGTTAGGCACAAAGCGTATTGCTTTTTTTCCAGCAGCTGTTTTGCCGCAGCAATATTGTGGGCCGAATCGCTATCGATATTTTTCCGCGCCAGCGTCATCGCAACTAGGTCGCAAATATCGGTTTCGTCATCGACAATCAGTACCGGTAATTTAGCCATAATTAAATATTTGCCGTTGTCATTAGCGTATTGCCAGCAGTATCAGTATCAGCAGCGCTTGGTTTCGCATTATCTGCTCCCTGTTGATCGATGCCGGTTTTTTCCAGGCTATTATCCTGTGAATGCATTACAAAGCTTTTGCGATCGGGATGGGCAAAGTTAATTCTAAAGCAGTGACGGTCGCTGCCGTGTTTGGCGCTGCGGTTACAGTGTGAAATATACGATAGCCTGGCCTGATTTGCTTGGCAGAGTTCGCGACAAATATACAAGCCCAGGCCGCTGCCGGTAGTTTCGGTGGTGAAAAAGGGCTCAAATAAATGTTCTATATTTTCTTCTGCGACGCCGGGGCCGTAATCGATAATATCTAACAACGGCAAGCCATCGCTATCGCTGTCGGCACGCAATAGAATGCGATTTTCGCCCATTGCTGACAGGCTATAGCGAAGACCGTTATCAAATAAGTTGGTTAGGATTTGGGTCAGCTGGTTAAGGTCAAAACTAATCAGTAACTCAGCGGGTGTATCCAGCTCAATCACACAGTCTTTATCAATCTGATAAGTTTCGATTAATCCAGGTAACCAGGTAACAATATCCACGCGGGTGATATTCGACGCATTTCCGCGCGACACTGCCATAATCGAGTCGATAATTCTTGAGCAGCGCTTCGCCTGCTGGCGGATAATGCGAGTAAGTTTTCGGTCCTCATCCGACGCTGTGCTCTCTTCAAGCAACTGCGCTGCATGGCTAACTGCACCCAGCGGATTACGCACCTCGTGTGCAATGCTTGCCGTTAGCTGGCCTAATGATGCCAGCTTTAATTGCTGAGCATGCTGTTGAATTTTGGAAATATCGTCAATAAACATCAGGCAGTCTTGATGCGACTCGTCGAGCTCAATAAATATCAGCCTGACCGCAGGACCGCCAGCAAAAGACTCCAGCGGCGGGCTTTCATTGCTAAAGCGATCGGCGGCGTTTTGCCATTGTTCAAAGGCCTGCGCAATATTGGTATTGACTAGCTGAAGCTTTTTGTTAGCGGGGTTGGCCGATGCGCCCAGCAGCTTGCGGCCCGAATCATTACATAAAACGATTTCGCTGTTCTGATTAATCACGGCGATACCGGTTTGCATTCGCTCTATTATCAGTGAGTTTAGCTGCTCGAGTTTTTTGGCCAGCGCCGATTCGCGTTGGGCCAGCAGCTCGCTGGCCTGCAATCGCTCGGTCAGGTAGCGCACAGTAATACTGGTGACAAAAAATGTAATGCCCAGCCAACCGCTGGCGACAATATCGCTTTGTCCAACTCGATGTTGCATTAGTGCGATGGTCACGTTAACTAGCAGCGTAATGGTGGCAAACGCGGGCACCAACAATACTTGCCCACGTTTTAAAAAGATAGAGCCGGCGGCTACTGATGCCACCAGTAGTACTCCAAGGCCCGATTGCACAATACCACTGGCGCTGGCGGCGAGCTGCAGCAGGATGATATCGCTGGCCAGTATTAGGATTAATGCATTCTCACTGGGTTGCCAGTGTTTTGAAAACAATAGCAGCAGCGCAATATTGCAACCCAAATAGAGCGCAGTGGTGGGTAAAAACAATTCTACGTTGTTATCGCCCAGTCCGGTGACCAAAAACAGCGCCAGCAAAATAAGTGAAATGCCGAGTCGATAAACACTGTAAACCAAAAACAGCGTTCGGCTTTGGGTTAGTTCGGCAATGTCGAAGCTTGACTCACTCATGGATTACCGGCATGGCTTGATAGACAGAAAAGACCGTTAATTAACTTCATTCTAGTCTAATACTGTTATCAAACCAGCTGCATACCATAAGCCTTTAGCCGCGAATTTATCGGTTTGGCAAAGGTTTAAAAGCGGGGCATCAAAATCGTGATCATTAGTCGTAAATGGTGGGTATGGGTTCGCGTTTATGCTGGGTTTTGAGGTAAATGTCGATAATTCGTTCAGTTACGTCATCTGCGACCGTTTTGGCCTCGAGAAAATCATCGATATTGTCGTAACTCAGGCCCAGTGCCTGCTCATCGGCAAGCTGCGGGTTAAGGCTTTCGAGGTCGGCGGTTGGTGCTTTAGTAATCAATATCTCCGGGCAGCCTAAATGCGCGGCAATCTGCCTGACCTGGCGTTTGCTTAAGCCGAACAATGGTACCAGGTCGCAAGCACCATCGCCCCATTTGGTATAAAAACCGGTGATATTTTCGGCTGAGTGATCGGTGCCCAATACCAGCCCACCCACCATACCGGCGATATCGTATTGTGCCACCATGCGCGCACGGGCTTTGGCATTGCCTTTAGAAAAGTCACTAGTCGACTCGCTTGCCGGTGCAAGGCCTTGAGCCGTCAGTGCGCCAAGCACCTGGTTGTGAATACCTTCAACACCATCTTTTACATTAACGGTGAGCTGTTTGCTCGGTTGAATAAACTCAATCGAGAGCTGGGCATCGGCTTCATCATTTTGGGTGTCGTAGGGCAGGCGTATTGCCAAGAACTGGTATGGCTCGGTATTGTCCGCTGCCTGGTTGAGTTCATCGACGGCAAGCTGTGCCAGTCGACCGCAGGTCGCAGAATCGATACCACCACTAATACCCAACACCAGGTTTTTCATGCCGGCCTGTAACAGCTGCGCTTTAATAAAATTCACCCGCCGTTTGATTTCATGCGCGGGGTCAATGGCGGGTTGGACTTTCATTTCAGCAATAATGGCTTGCTTATTCATTTGACGGGTCTGCCTTTCGTAGTGGCTAATAGTCAATTATACGTGGGCTTTAATAAGCCAGATTGATTTAAAGCAGAATTCTAAATCGCAAAATTGGGTCTGTCTAATCTGCTGGCATTTTATCAATGCTGGGGCTTTGATTTGCACTAACGCAGTGCATTAGCCTTTGTGAACACGATTAAGAAACGCGGCAATATCGTCAATGGCCTGCCTTCCTTCGGGTAAAAACGCCGCCATAGAGGTAAAGGCATGCGGTGCTTTGGGCCAGATTTTTTTCTCTACGCTAACATTGCAAGCCGATGCCTGTGCGGCGATGCGCTCGCTATCATCAACCAGAATTTCAGTGCCGCCAGCAATCACATACAGTGGTGGAAACCCCGTCATATCGGCAAACACCGGCGAAATCAGGGGGTTGTTTAGCGGTTTGCCGTTAGCGTAAACCAGCGCGGCGTTTTCTAACAGCTTTTGCGGAATCATGACATCCTTACGTTTATTACGCTGCCACGAAGCGCCGCTATGAGTAAGGTCAGCCCAGGGGGATACGCAAAAGCCGGCAAAGGGCAGGGGCAGGTTTTGTGCTTGCAGGCACTTCATGACCGCTAGCGTCATACTGCCGCCAGCCGAGTCGCCACCAAAGGCAATATTGCCAGCGCTATAACCTGCTTCAAGCAAGTGTTGATATACGGCCACCGATTGTTCGAGCGCTACCGGGAAAACGGCATCGGGCGTTAAACTATAGTCGACTACCAAGGTTTTCATTGCGCTGGCGGCAGAGAGTCGATGCGCGGCGTCGCGATGGGTATCGGGCGAGCCGGCAAAAAAACCGCCGCCGTGAAAATACATAATCACGCCATCGGCCTGGGCGCTCACGCTATTGTCACGCACCCATTCGCAGTTGACGCCGGCCAGTTGCAGTTTTTCGATAGTGGCATCGGCAGGGTAGTCGGCTTTAGCGGCGCGTTCATCACCCATGCTGATCATGGCCGCCTTGGCGGCGTCAAAGTCCTTACCGCTTAAATACCATTTGCTCAAACGCATGGCGATATTAACCAGGCTGCATTGCCAGCTCATAGTGTGTTCCTGTCGATTTAATGGGGTGTTAGTTTATTTATTGCCTAGTGTAAGGGCTTTGCGTGCGCCGGTGCATTTAATTTCGGCAATCCATTTATTTCGGCGCTGGTATTTCCAAATTATTCGTTGTGCTGAGCGATAGCAATAAAGCTTGCCATACGGCCCGTTATGCCATCGCGTCGATAAGAGAAAAAGCGCTCAGTTTCGCATACAGTGCAAAAGCCGCCGCCGTAAATGGCATGCACGCCGCTGGCGATTAACGCAATGGTGGCAAGTTGATAAATATCGGCTAGGTAACGGCCGTTATCCTGGCGGACAAAGGCTGCATCATAACCCGCGTTTAAAGCACTATGGGTGTTTAAGTCACTATGGCCACCTAATTCGCTATGGGCACCTAATTCGCGATGGGCACCTAATTCGCGATGGGCACCTAATTCGCGATGGGCATTAAACGCAGACACAACATCCTCACCCACCTCAAAGTGATCGGGGCCAATAGCAGGCCCCAGCCAGGCATGAATCTGTTTGGCTGCCATTGGTTTGCCGTCAGGAGCTGGCTGGCAAAAAGCGCGCACGGCGTTAGTGATGATGCCATTAGCCAAGCCGCGCCAACCAGCGTGAATGGCGGCAACGCGGGTGCCGGCAGCGTCAGCTAATAGCACCGGCAGGCAATCGGCGGTGAGTACTGCGCATACTTGGTTTACAGTGCTGCTAAGCGATGCATCGGCATCGATCGCCATCGATTGGGCATGATTGAAAACAGCAACGTCGGTGCTATGAGTTTGATTAAGCCACTGCCAGTGACTTTTACTTGGGTCTAGCCCGGCACTTGCCGCCAACTGTGCGCGATTATGCGCAACGGTCTGCGGGTTGTCTTCGACATGTAGAGCCAGGTTTAGGCTATCGAAAGGTGCGGTACTGATGCCGTGCTGCCGGGTGCTGGTGCCAGCAATAATATGCTCGGCAACTGGCCATAGCGGGCGGATGATGGAGTCGCATTGATCGGCTGTTGTGGTCATAGATTTTACTACCAAGCGCAAGTGCAACGCTCAGTTTGTTTCTTCCTGCTGCAGCGCTTCAATTATTGCGGCGTAATCGGCGGGTAACTCGCTAATAAATTCGCAGCGCTCGCCACTCACCGGGTGATCGAACGCGAGCTCCAATGCGTGCAGTGCTTGGCGCGGAAACGTCATTAACGCCTGGTTAAGCTCGGCGCTAACACCTGCCACCAGCTTGTAGCGCGAGTTATAGGTTTTATCGCCAACCAGTGGGTGATTGATATGCGCCATATGCACCCGAATCTGGTGGGTGCGGCCGGTTTCCAGTTTGATTTTCAGCTCGGTATGCTGCGCAAAGCGTTGCTTAATTCGGTAGTGGGTAACGGCGGGTTTGGCACCTTGGTTTGCCGACGGCTTGGCCACTGCCATTTTGGTTCGCGCGCTGGGGTGGCGGCCTATTGGCGCATCGACAGTGCCACCAGAGATAAAAGTGCCGCGTACAATGGCGCGATAAATACGGCTGACACTACGCTCCTGTAATTGCTTAACCAGGCTGGCGTGCGCCTCAAGACTTTTGGCAACGACCATTAAACCGGTGGTGTCTTTATCGAGCCGATGTACAATGCCGCCGCGTGGTAGTGCCGAGTTATTGGGGCAGTGCGCCAGGACGCTGTTGACCAACGTGCCGCTGGCCAGCCCGGCGGCCGGGTGCACCACGCAATTGGCCGGTTTATTAACCACTAAAATATGTTCGTCTTCAAATACGATATTGATGGGGCGGTCTTCGGCTACCCATTCGGAAACTGGGGTGTACTCGGCATCCAGTTTAAGCACTACGCCGGCCACCAACTTTTGCCTTGGCTTGCACTGCTGCTGGTCGGCCGTTAGCTCACCCGACAAAATCCAGCTTTGCAACTTACCGCGGGAGAACTCAGGGAACAGCTTGGCGGCTATTTGGTCATAGCGTTGACCCGCCATGGCTTCTGATACCGTGGCGCTGCGCTCAATACGGGTATTTTCACCCGGGTTTGCGCTAGGGGTATCGCGCTTACTACCTTCGCTTGTGTTTGTGCTTGCCATTTAGCATGACCATTGCGTATTTATTGTGTGGTTATTTGGGTGTACTGGCCGCCGCAGGGTAAGACTTCTGTGGTTGAACTATGTGATAATTCGCTTGTGGCCAGGCGCAATTGTAACCCAGTGAGCGCGGTTGAGATAAGCGGCTTTTTACGCCCCGGGCGGGACTGATGGCGGTTTGTGTTGATTGTCTAATATAACGGGTAAATATGACCGTCTGCTGTGGCCAACTGGCCAACTATACGTGTGCAAAGAGGAAACATATTCAATGAATAGAATTAGCGCCTGTGGTGTGCTTATCGCGTTAATGATGAGCTTAACTGGTTGTTCACTATTTGGTGGTGACAAAGACAAAGATGAAGAGCGTGAAAAGACCCGTTTATTGTCTGAGCAGCAACTCTATGAGCGCGTACAGGAATTACTCGATGATGAGAGCTACGACCTGGCGGTTAAGAACCTGCAGTTGCTCGAATCGCGTTTCCCGTTTGGTGTTTACGCCCAGCAGTCGCAACTGGAAATTATCTTTGCCTACTATCGCAATGGCGACGAGGACGCGGCCATTGCTGCGGCTGATCGGTTTTTGCGTTTACATCCCGCTCACTCCGATGCTGACTACGCCTGGTATATGAAAGGCCTGGCTAACTACAGTTTGAAGCCTGGTCTGTTATCACGCTTTTACCAATCCGACTATGCCGCGCGTGATGTTGAGTCGGCGCGGCGTTCGTTTGTTGAGTTCCAAGAGTTTCTCAGGCGTTACCCCGACAGCCCATACGCCGCCGATGCTCGCGTGCGCATGGTGCATATTAAACACGTATTATCGCGTCATGAATTGGTGGTTGCCAATTACTATGTTAAGCGCCGTGCCTATTCGGCCGCTGTGAATCGCGCCAGGGATGTGATTGAAAATTATCAGAATACCGAAGCGGTGGGTGACGCTTTTGCATTGCTGATTTACTGTTATCACGAACTCGAATTACCTGATCTTGCACAAAGTAATCTTGAAGCGTTGCGGGCAAACTTTCCTAATCATGCCTCGCTTGATGCCAATGGTAACTACAAATACGCAGACAGTTTCGACCGCGACGAACGCTCGTTACTTAACCGCGTATCGGTTGGTTTAATCGATGCACCCCGCGCCCCGCATTTCGATAGCCGAACGGCAGAAAAATAGCCGAAAAGACGGAAAAGTAGTCTTAATATAAAAAACCGCCGAAAAACAAAAATAACAAGCTGAGGCGGGCGGTTTACCCGGCTGCCTGCCAGTCACAGCGGGTTGATTTATATCAAGCCTACCCATACTTTTCGTTAGCCTAACTTGAAAAATCCCTTTTTGCCCGCATTCTAAAGGCCAAGGCAGGTTTTTCTGCGCGATAAGCAAACCAGAAAAAAAGGTATCGATCATGCGTTTTGACCGTTTAACCAGCACATTACAAGCTGCGCTTTCTGACGCTCAGTCAATGGCCGTTGGGGCTAACCACTCAAGTATTGAGTCGGCGCATTTGTTGTTGGCAATGTTGAATAATGAAACAGGCTCAATAGCACCGGTGTTAAAGCGTTCGGGGGGCGATGTTGCTGCACTAACAGCCGCGCTGCATAAAACCATTGACGACTTACCTACATTAAACCAGGCTACTGGCGAAGCGCCGATGTCGGCGGCGCTGGCACGCTTGCTTAATTTGGCCGATAAATATGCGCAAGACAAGGGTGACCAGTTTATTTCCAGCGAAGCGGTGTTGGCGGCGGCCTTGCAAACTGGCAGCGATATCAATGCACTATTTCAGCTTGCCGGTTTTGATGCGGTCCGTGTCGACCAGGCCATTGCACAGGTGCGCGGCGGCGATAATGTTACATCCGCCGATGCTGAAAGCCATCGCGAGGCTTTGGATAAATACACCATTGATTTAACCGAGCGCGCCGAGCAGGGCAAGCTCGACCCGGTGATTGGTCGCGACGATGAAATTCGTCGCACCATTCAGGTATTGCAACGCCGCACCAAGAATAACCCGGTGCTGATTGGTGAACCCGGTGTGGGTAAAACGGCAATTGTCGAGGGGCTTGCCCAGCGTATTGTTAATGCTGAGGTTCCCGAAGGGCTGAAAAACAAGCGTTTATTATCGTTGGACCTGGGTGCACTGTTAGCGGGTGCAAAATTTCGTGGCGATTTTGAAGAGCGTTTAAAAGCGGTGCTAAAAGAATTATCGCAGCAAGAAGGTCAGGTGATTTTATTTGTCGATGAGCTGCATACCATGGTGGGTGCGGGCAAAGCCGAGGGCGCAATGGATGCCGGCAATATGTTAAAGCCTGCGCTGGCGCGGGGTGAATTACACTGTGTGGGAGCTACCACATTAAACGAGTATCGCCAGTTTGTTGAAAAAGACGCGGCATTAGAGCGGCGCTTTCAAAAAGTATTGGTGGGTGAACCCTCCGAAGAAGATACCATTGCAATCTTGCGCGGCCTAAAGGAGCGCTACGAAGTGCACCATGGTGTCGATATTACCGATTCGGCAATTATTGCGGCGGCCAAATTATCACAGCGCTATATTACCGACCGGCAGTTGCCCGATAAGGCAATCGATTTAATTGATGAGGCGGCCAGCCGTATTCGTATGGAAATCGATTCCAAACCCGAAGTAATGGATAAACTGGAGCGGCGTTTAATTCAATTAAAAATTCAGCGCGAGGCGGTGAAAAAAGATAAAGACGAGGCAGCAAAAAAACAACTGAAATTACTCGACGACGAAATCAATATTGCCGAAAAGCAGTTTGCCGACCTGGACGAAGTCTGGAGCGCAGAAAAAGCCACAGTGCAAGGTGACCAGCAAATTAAATCGGAGCTCGAACAGGCGCGTATTGCGTTGGAGGCTGCGAGTCGCAGCGGCGACCTCAGCAGGATGTCCGAGCTGCAATATGGCAAGATTCCTGCGCTAGAAAAACAGCTGGCCAATGTGGCGGCGGCCGATAAATCATCGCTAACGCTGTTGCGCAATCGTGTCAGTGAAGAAGAGGTGGCCGAGGTCGTATCGCGCTGGACAGGTATTCCTGTATCCAAGATGATTGAAGGTGAAAAAGAAAAACTGCTGCGTATGGAGTCCGAACTGCATGGGCGCGTGGTTGGTCAGCATGAGGCGGTGGTGGCGGTATCGGATGCGGTTCGCCGGGCGCGTGCCGGACTTTCTGATCCTAATCGCCCCAACGGTTCATTTTTATTTCTTGGCCCTACCGGTGTGGGTAAAACTGAATTATGTAAGGCGCTGGCCAATTTTCTGTTTGACAGCGAAGCCGCGTTGGTACGGCTGGATATGTCAGAGTTCATGGAGAAGCACTCGGTGGCCCGTTTAATTGGTGCCCCCCCCGGATATGTCGGTTACGATGAGGGTGGTTATTTAACTGAAGCGATTCGTCGCAAACCGTATTCGTTATTGCTTCTCGATGAAATAGAAAAAGCGCACCCCGATGTATTTAATATTTTATTGCAGGTGTTAGAGGATGGTCGCCTGACCGATAGCCAGGGGCGCACCGTTGATTTTAAAAATACCGTGATTGTAATGACCTCCAACCTAGGTTCCGATGTGATTCAGGATTTAGCCTCGGACAGGTCCTACGACAATGTTAACTTTGATGACGGTGCCGAGCTGCAAGACTCAGTGTTAACCGAGAATCGCTACGCGGCAATGAAAGCGGCGGTTATGAATGTGGTGGCTGGACACTTTCGCCCTGAGTTTATCAATCGAATTGACGAAACCGTCGTGTTTCACCCATTGGGTCGCGAGCATATTGGCTCTATTGCCGAGCTGCAGCTTGAATTATTGCGCAGCCGACTTGTCGAGCGCGAGTTAAAGCTCGCCATTGACGAGCAAGCAATGGCGGTTGTGGTGGAGGCTGGGTTCGATCCGATTTATGGCGCGCGGCCACTTAAGCGTGTGATTCAGCAAATGATCGAAAACCCCTTAGCTCAGCATTTATTGGCGGGCGACTTTGCGCCGGGTGATACGATTGTTGCTAAGCTGGAAGTGGATAAGAGTGGTTTAAGTCCAAGTAAACTGCGTTTTGAGCGCCAGCGGATGCACTAAGTACGATACTCGTTACTGGTTGTTAAATAAGGGTTACTCTGCCGGCGGCGGTGCCTGCTGGCAGAATTTTTCTTTTGCCAGTTTGGCTTTTTCTATCTCTTTGGCTCGAGACTCCGCCGTTAGCTCAACTAGATTGCCTTCCTCGTCGCGCACCCGGATAACGGCATCGCTAGACAGTGCATCAAGGTTTTCCTGAGCATGGATGCAGTAGGCCTGTCGTTTTTCTTCCGACACGCCTAGTGTATTGGCTTTGCTTATGACGCTTTCTTTGTTTTCTTCAATCTCTTGGCGGCTGCGGTTGGCGTTGGTTTTTACTTCAATGGCCTCAACGCCTACCGGGGGATGAGCACCATAAACCCAAACGCCGGTGTTATCTTTCCATTTGTAGAAAGTTTCGGCA
This sequence comes from Pseudomonadales bacterium, assembly GCA_965659815.1. Taxonomy (GTDB): domain Bacteria; phylum Pseudomonadota; class Gammaproteobacteria; order Pseudomonadales; family UBA7434; genus UBA7434. The sequence goes on along the minus strand of CBFHXO010000010.1, from coordinate 22,941 downwards.
GTTGTTATAAGCGTTGAGCTAAGCAGCGCGGTTAGCAGCGTCAATTTGGCAAGGCGTGAGCAATTTGGGTAGGGCATGACTTCAAACTCCCGGTTTTCCATTGCAAGGTTATCATTTGCGCTTATGGCTCATATCAGCATGCGAAACCTGCTTCAGCCATTCTTTTCTGAGCATAGTTGATTCGCCGTCGCATTGCTTTGAGTCAGGCATCAATATGCGTGAAAACACCGGAATTAACTGCGATATTCCGCTCGCGCTATTGACAGCAAGAGGCTTAAATTCAACAATTGAAGGCCGGTTTTGAATAAAAATTCGCCTTCGACAGAATCGATGCCAAAAGCTCGCCTTTCGTGTCCACCGCTATTGTATTTAAAATCCTATTCTCATCGTAAGTTGATGACTTTACAGCCATAAATGCTGGTAATCACGCATCAGCCACTGCGATACATTGAGCTAGACGAGAACGTAGCATGTTAGAAGATAAAGACGCCAACCAGACCCAAAAAGCCGCTGCTGCCGACGATGGCAGCGCCCAGTTAACCGCCGTAGACGCCGATGCCGAGTTGTTATCTGGCGGCGATATGATTGCCCGCGCACTCGAAGAAGAGGGCGTCGAATTTATTTTTGGCTACCCCGGCGGTGCAGTCTTGCATATTTACGATGCATTGCATCGTCATGGCAAAATCCCGCATGTGCTGGTGCGTCATGAACAGGCGGCGACTCATGCCGCCGACGGCTATACCCGTGCCACCGGTAAAACCGGTGTGGTACTGGTGACCTCAGGCCCTGGCGCCACTAATGCGATTACCGGTATTGCCACCGCCTATATGGATTCGATTCCTATGGTGGTTATTTCCGGTCAGGTACAAAGCCACTTGATTGGCGAAGACGCGTTTCAGGAAACTGACATGATCGGTATTTCGCGGCCAATCGTGAAGCACAGCTTTTTATGTAAACGCACCGAAGATATTCCGCGCCTGCTCAAAACCGCGTTTTACCTGGCCTCTACCGGTCGGCCGGGGCCAGTGGTTATTGATATTCCTAAAGACATAACGGCACCGTGGGATAAACGCCCTTACCACTACCCTAAAGAAATTTCGCTGCGTTCGTATCTGCCAGCTGAAAAAGGCCATGCTGGCCAAATTAAAAAAGCGGTAGAGATTTTATTGCGGGCTAAAAAGCCCATTATTTATTCGGGTGGTGGCGTTGTGCAGGGCAATGCCAGTGAGGCGTTAACCCAATTAGCGCAGCATCTGAACTTTCCTGTGACCAATACGCTAATGGGCCTGGGCGCGTATCCGGGCAGCGATAAGCAGTTTTTAGGTATGCTAGGCATGCACGGCACTTATGAAGCCAATAACGCCATGCATGCCAGTGATGTAATTTTGGCGGTAGGTGCGCGCTTTGACGATCGGGTAACTAACACCTTAAATAAGTTCTGTCCCGACGCGACCATTATTCATATTGATATTGACCCTGCGAGCATTTCAAAAACTATTACTGCGCACTTGCCCATTGTTGGCCCCTGTAAACAAGTGTTAGAGGATATGCTGTCGCAAATCAAGGATGTGCAGTCGCAGCCGGGTATTGGCAACCAGATAGATACTGATGCCATTGACCAATGGTGGTCGCAAATTAATGAATGGCGCGCCAAACACGGTTTATATCATCAAAACCGTTTTGATGATGCCAGCGACCTGATCAAGCCACAGCAGGTGATTCAGTTATTGCATGAGCTGACCGAAGGTAAAGCTTACGTTACCTCGGATGTTGGTCAGCACCAGATGTTTGCTGCGCAATATTATTTATTTGACCAGCCACGCCAGTGGATCAATTCGGGTGGCCTGGGCACGATGGGCTTTGGTTTACCCGCGGCTATGGGTGTGAAGCTTGGGCATCGTGATGCAATTGTTGCCTGTGTCACGGGTGAGGGCAGCATTCAAATGTGTATACAGGAAATGTCGACCTGCACCCAGTATGATATTCCGGTATTGATTTTGAATTTAAACAACGGCTATCTGGGTATGGTGAAGCAGTGGCAAGATATGCAGTACGAAGGCCGTTATTCGCAATCAGTGTATCAAGACTCGCTACCTGATTTTGTTAAATTAGCCGAAGCCTACGGTCATGTTGGTATCAAGGTTACCGAAAAGGCCAGCTTGCGCGATGAAATGGTACGAGCCATTGAGCTAAGCAAAAACAAGCTGGTATTTATGGATATTTATGTCGATCCGCATGAGCATGTATATCCCATGCAAATTGCGCCCAATGGTGCGATGAATGATATGTATTTAAGTAAAACGGAGCGCACTTGATGACGGATTCAACTCAAACCGATTCGCGGAGAATTCTTTCGGTATTAATGGAAAACGCACCGGGTGCGCTGTCGCGTGTGGTGGGTCTGTTTTCACAGCGTGGCTACAATATTGAAACCTTAACCGTTGCGCCTACCGACGATGTGTCGCTCTCGCGGCTGACGCTAATTACCGTTTGCGATGATGAAACCATTGAGCAAATTACCAAGCAACTCAATAAGCTTATTGATGTGGTCAAGCTGGTTGATTTAACTGAAGGTGCACATATTGAGCGCGAGCTAATGCTAATTAAAGTGCGTGCCACAGGGCCTGCGCGTGAAGAAATTAAGCGTACTGCCGATATTTTTCGCGGCCAGATTGTCGATGTCAACAGTTCGTTGTATACCATTCAGCTGCTGGGTACCCAGCAAAAGCTCGACGCTTTCATTGAGGCCGTGAAAGAGGCCAATATTCTTGAGGTGGTTAGAAGCGGTGTATCGGGTATTGCTCGAGGTGAGAAGGTACTCACATTGTAGCTGTTACTAAGGCTTCAATAGCGAGTTTATAAGTATAAAAAAAGCCCGGATTAAACCGGGCTTTTTTTATGTGTGAACCGTTTATGCGAGCAATTCGCTTAAACGATTTTCTGCATTGCAGTCATATAACCACGTAGCTTGGTGCCGATAACTTCAACCGGATGGTTGCGAAGCTCAGCGTTAATTGCTACCAGCTCCTGGTTATCGACGCCTTTATCTTTAAGGTTTAAACCTTTACCAATTACATCGGTATCGATGGTTTTCATAAAGTCTTGCAGCAGTGGCTTACACGCGTGGTCAAACAGATAACAGCCGTACTCAGCAGTATCAGAGATAACGACATTCATCTCATACAATTTTTTACGCGCAATGGTGTTGGCGATTAATGGGGTTTCGTGCAGAGACTCATAGTAAGCTGACTCTTCTTTAATGCCCGCAGCCACCATAGTTTCAAACGCTAGCTCTACACCGGCTTTAACCATAGCAACCATTAAAATACCGTTGTCATAGTACTCTTGCTCGGCAATATCCTGGTCGGTGTTGGTTGATTTTTCAAAGGCCGTTTCAGCGGTTGCTGCACGCCAGCCCAACAGGTTCTTATCGTCGGCAGCCCAGTCTTCCATCATGGTTTTTGAGAAGTGGCCAGACATAATATCGTCCTGATGCTTCTCGTATAGTGGACGCATAATATCTTTTAATTGTTCCGCCAGCGCATAAGCTTTAACTTTGGCGGGGTTAGAGAGACGGTCCATCATATTGGTGATGCCGCCCATCTTCAGGCCTTCGGTAACGGTTTCCCAGCCGTATTGAATGAGCTTTGACGCATAGCCAGGCTCAATACCTTGCTCAACCATTTTATCAAAGCAAAGAATAGAACCGGTTTGCAGCATACCGCAAAGAATTGTTTGCTCACCCATCAAGTCTGACTTAACTTCGGCAATCGGTGAAGACTCCAGAACACCTGCGCGGTCACCGCCGGTACCTGAGGCCAGTGCTTTAGCAATTTCAAGGCCGTCACCATTGGGGTCGTTTTCACGGTGAACTGCAATCAGGGTAGGGACACCAAAGCCGCGAACATATTCAGCGCGCACTTCGGAGCCTGGGCATTTGGGGCAGCACATCACAACCGTTAGGTCTTTACGAATTTGCATCCCTTCTTCAACCAGGTTAAAGCCGTGGGCGTAATCCAGCGTTGCACCTTCTTTCATTAACGGCATCACGGTGGTTACCACATCGGTATGCTGTTTATCAGGTGTCAGGTTCATAACGATATCGGCTTGAGGGATCAAGTCTTCGTAAGTGCCCACCGCAAAACCGTTGTCAGATGCGTTTTTCCACGACTGGCGCTTTTCTTCGATGGCCGCAGCACGCAGTGCGTAAGACACATCCAAACCAGAATCACGCAGATTTAAGCCCTGGTTTAAACCTTGTGCGCCACAACCGACGATAACGATTTTTTTGCCTTTGATATAGTCACAGCCGTTGGCGAATTCTTCGCGGTCCATAAAGCGGCATTTGGCGAGTTCTTCTAACTGTAATCGCAGCGGTAACGTATTGAAATAATTAGCCATTATTGATTCCTCAGCGGGCATGCTTAAGTCTTGCCCTGGTTTTTAAAAATAAGGTTTTCGAGTATGGATCTTCAGCTATCAGGCTGGGGTAATGTACCGCTAGCTGCTGAATCGGCCGGCTATTCTATGTGGGTAGAATACTTGCGTAAAATGATATATTCGCAATTTTATTTTGCATAATTCGCAATATAAAGCAAAATAAGGCTATGGATACTAAAGCGCTTAAGATATTTACCGATTTGGCCACTGACCTGCATTTTGGCAGGACCAGTGAGCGCAATAATATGAGTGCCTCGACGCTATCGCGGCTGGTACAGCGCGTCGAAGCCGAGGTAGGCGCGGCGTTGCTGGAGCGGGACAATCGGCACGTAGCTCTGACGTCTGCGGGCCAGCGTTACCTGGTATTTGCACGCGAAACCTTGTCAGCCTGGCAGGCATTGCAAGAAGATATTGGGCTCGACAATAGCCAGCCCAGTGGCACGGTGAGCTTGTACTGTTCAGTCACCGCTAGCCACAGCGTGCTTACACGTATCCTTGCCGACTTGCGCCAACAGCAACCACAAATTGAAATTAAGCTGCACACCGGTGATCAAGCTTTGTCGTTGGCCCGGCTAAAGCAGGGGCGGGAGGATTTTGTTATTGCCGCCAAACCTGAGCAGCTGCAGCCGCAAATTGCGTTCAAGTCGCTATCGGTATCCGATTTGGTTTTGATTGGCCCCACCGGCGCTTGCGCGGTTCGTCAACAGCTTGATGAAATGCAACGCAGCGGCAGCTTTGACTGGTCGGCACTGCCCTGGGTTGTTGCCGAGCGCGGAATCACCCGTAGTAAGCTGGATCGCTGGTTTCGGCAGCGCAGTATCTCCCCGAATATTTATGCACAGGTGAGCGGGCATGAGGCTATTGCCAGTATGGTGGCACTGGGCTGTGGGGTAGGGCTGGTGCCCAAACTGGTACTCACAAGCAGCCCGGTCTTTGATAGCATACAGGTTCTGGATGGTGCCGAAGCGAACTCCAACGCTTTTGATAACGGTGTGACGCAGACCATTGATATTGGTCTTTGCGTGTTAAAGCGACGTATTAATGAGCCATTGATTAACGCTGTTTGGCTTGGGGTTAAATAGTTTTTGTATACTCGTTCTTGCACGCTTGTGTCAGAACAAACCTCTTTGAAAAGTGAAATGCATATGAGTGACAACGAAGATCAACAACACGCCGAGTCTGCACAGGCATCTGAAAGCGCATCACTGGAAAACTATTTGCCTATCGACGAGCATATTGAAGAGGTTTCGGAAAACGGCCAAAAGGTGCAGCGCAAAGGTATTTACCTGCTGCCAAACCTGTTTACTTCGGCGGCATTATTTGCCGGGTTTTACGCGATTATCGCAGCGATTAATAATGATTTTGCCGCCGCAGGCCTGGCGATATTTTTTGGCCAGCTGCTCGATGGTCTGGACGGTCGCGTCGCACGTATGACCAATACCCAAAGCAAGTTTGGCCAGGAGTTCGATTCACTCTCCGATATGGTGACCTTTGGCCTGGCGCCCGCAATTATCGTATTTATGTGGTGTTTATCGGGTCTTGGCAAACTGGGTTGGGCAGTGGCATTTATTTATGTAGCCAGCGCTGCAATCCGTCTGGCGCGTTTTAACGCGCAGGCAGAGACCGCCGATAATCGTTACTTTACCGGTCTGGCCAGCCCGCCAGCGGCTACGCTAATTGCCAGCACCGTATGGCTGGGCTCTGAAATGGGTTATACCCCTGCCAATTTACCGGTGTTTTTTGTTTTTGTGATGGCCTTTCTCACCGCGGCGGTGGGTTTTTTAATGGTGTTAAACGTTCGCTACCACAGCTTTAAGGGCATCGACTTTAGCAGTAGGGTGTCGGTTATCGCCTTATTTGTATTTATGTTGCTGCTGGTGCTTATCGCCTCAGATCCACCAAGAGTGCTATTTATTATTGCGTTAACCTACGCCTTATCGGGTCCGTTAGGTGCGGTTTGGCGGCGATTTTTCGCCTAGATAAACCACCTGCGCGCGACGCCACAATTGCGATGCCACAACTGTTGAGAATTTTAGTCTCGTTCCAAACCCCAGCCTCCATCGACAGAGAATTTTATCAAAAGGGGAATTTTCGCAGGCTTCCCTGTCTAAGGGGTATTGATAACGCTATAAGCGCACGCCGGAAATAACAGTCTCTATGATAATTAAACCGCAGCAAGATATTCTTCCCTCTGAAATCACCAGCGAAACAAGCTATTTAAACCGCCGAAAATTTATTGGCGCTGCAGGTACGCTGGCGCTGGGTGGATTACTCACCTCCTGCGCAGATGCCGACTCCGCCGCTGGCAGTCCTGAGGAAGATGCAGGCGCCGTTAATGGTGATAATCGCACTGGTGATGTGCTGGATTATTTACCGGCCTCAAAAGACTCCGCCGCAGGCTTCTACACCAATGAGGTGAAAACACCGTATCGCGATGTAGCGGCGTATAACAATTTTTACGAGTTCGGTACCGATAAAAAAGACCCCGCGCGTTATGCGAGTCGCTTAACTACCGACCCATGGTCGGTCACCATTGAAGGCGAGGTCGATAAGCCGGGCACCTACACGTTAGAAGATATTTTAAAACCACACGCGCTTGAAGAGCGCATCTATCGACTTCGCTGTGTCGAAGCCTGGTCGATGGTCGTGCCCTGGGTTGGTTTTTCGCTGGGTGATTTAATTAAACGCTTTGGTCCTACCAGTCGGGCGAAGTATGTGGCTTTTGAAACGCTATACCGGCCCGATGAAATGCGTGGCCAGCGCTCGCGCTTTGGCACCATAAACTGGCCTTACGTCGAGGGTTTGCGTATTGATGAAGCCATGCATCCGTTAACGATTTTAGCGGTGGGCTTATACGGTAAAACCATGCCGAATCAAAACGGTGCGCCTATTCGTTTGGTAGTGCCATGGAAATACGGCTTTAAAAGTGTTAAATCGATTGTCAAAATACGTTTCACCGACCAGATACCCCCTACCAGCTGGAATAAAACTGCGCCTCAGGAATACGGTTTTTACTCTAATGTCAATCCTGCGGTTAGTCATCCGCGCTGGAGTCAGGCGACTGAGCGTCGCTTGCCCAGCTCATTGCTAAGCCCCAATCGAATCGATACACTGCCATTTAATGGTTATGCAGATCAGGTGGCTGGTTTGTATAAAGGTATGGATTTAAAAAAATACTTTTAGCCGGTTTTTTACTCCCCAATAAGCGTGTTCGTTATGCCAGCCAGTGACTATCGACGCCCGTTAAAAGCCCTGGTTTTTATGTTGGCACTATTGCCGCTGTTTGTGATGGGGGTTGGCGTTGTTCAAAATAATCTGGGGCCAGATCCCGCTGAGGCGTTAGCGCATATGTCTGGTGAATGGGGCTTGCGATTTTTGCTTATAACGCTGGTTATTACACCGCTACGCTTATTGACGAGTACAGGCGAATGGCTGCACTACCGGCGTATGTTAGGTTTGTTTGCATTTTTCTATGCGTTTGTTCATTTGCTGGTTTATTGCGTTTTTCTTCTCGAACTGCAATGGCAGGATTTATGGGCAGATATTCTGGAGCGACCCTATATAACCGTTGGTTTTGCTGCGCTGGTGCTATTGGTGCCATTGGCTATTACCTCAACCCGTGGCTGGCAGCGCCGTTTGGGCCGCAACTGGCAGCGTTTGCACAAGTTAATCTATCTGGCTATGACGCTGGTGCTATTGCATTTGCTTTGGCAGGCGCGCAGCGATTTAGGGGAGCCGCTGTTTTATACTGTGTTGTTTTTAGTGTTAATGGTGCTTCGTTTGTCTGTAGTGCAGCGTAAAATGAAGCAGTGGCGCGGCAATAAGGCACGCTAATACCAAACCGAGAAAATATTCGCAGAGCATAGGCACTAAAATTGTATAGCGGTTCGTTACCTATACCGAAAGTTCCAGTGGTTTCGGCGGGTACTTCGTGAAAATTCTCGTAGTCAAAAATCATAGAGTCAATTTGCGCAAAAGCCAAACGATAATGTCGCCGTTCCATCGTTTCGGCAAAGCTGCTATTGCTAGTTTGCGAGATATCGTCATTACCCTGCGAATAACCCGTCGTACCCGAATCAATTCGATGGGTAATGGATGCCAATAGAGGTGCGATCTTTGCTTTTTATACTCGCGCTTTGTGCAAAGATCTCTCGCTATCGCGTAAAGTGAATATCCAAATGCTATTGCAACCCTCGGGCGCCATTACCTCAATTAGTTCGGTATCCAGCAAGTTTAGTGATCAGGCATTGGTAAAGAACATTCTATCTCGCGTCAAACCGATGAACTTTGGCGCAGAGCCGGTTGAGCAACCCTATGTGAATTACTCTTTATTCTTATTGGGTATTAAGCTATATCTTTTCTCTATTAATAGGCCTGCTATCGTGTAAGCGTCTATTTTTTCTTGTCATTTATCGATTTGCCGGATTATCAATGTCGTATTCTCTGTGCTGCTGGCGTTTATCCCAGCAAAAGTGGCCCAAAATGCATAGACATTGTGTAAGTTTGACCATGGTGTTTGGCGCGTGGATTCCCCAATATAGTGTCCTGTTGATTCATTGTTTTTTGATATACCAAATCAGGTCATTTGGTTGTCTATTTTTTACCGGGCTTCGGCCCGGTTTTTTTGTCGGGTTTCTCTTATTTTACATTCTCATGTTTTACATTCCCTGATTTCAAATTTTTGAGTTTTATATTCTCGCCTACTGATTTACTCTGCCCATTATTTAGTCATTGCCAACCCGTGGCCTGCGTATTCGGGTCCTTGTCTCACTCTATCCTTGAATCTATCCCTGTATCTATTAATAGTCTATCGCTACAGCTTGTGGCTTAAACCAACACTTTTTTAATCAGCATGAATAGTATGCTAAGGTTGGTTTTGCCCGGCTGCGCCTGATAAGTATTTTTGATTAGCAATGCAATGCCAAGCGCCAATGGATAGTCCTCTTAATAAGCCCTGAATAATGAAAAATATTGGAGCGAACAAATGCAACCGTTTGAATGGCTGATTCCTGAGTTGAGTAATGCGCAATGGTTTGCGCACGGCCTTATCTTTGTGATTAATATTGGGTTGTTATTTTTATCTAAGCCTATTCTTAGCCTTATTGAATCCACCGATGAAGGCGATACCAAACTCAGGATTTTTCGCTCGCTCAATATCCTGGTCTTGGTGCTGCATGTATTCGACCTGGCGTTCTTGCGAGTTAGTGCCTATTACGAAAACTATTTTATTAACGTTGGTTTAAGCCTGATGGCGGTTTACGCCAGCTTGTTTGCCTATAGCTTTTGTGGCCTGCTTGCCAAAAAGCGTTTTGGTAGCGAGAAAATTGTCGACGAGAAAAAAGTTTACCTAAATACTTACAGTACGCGCTTGGTTGAATTGATTTTGCTGGTAGTAATTATCCTCACGCTGGTTTATGCGCTGATTAAAATCTGGGGCGCCGACAGTATGCTGGAGACAACCGGTATCTTTGGTATATTGGTGGCGTTTTTGGCTTTTACCAGCAATATTTGGGCACCGGATATTATTAGTGGCCTAATTATTCTTAACACCAAAATGCTAGAGGACGGTGATGTGGTGGTGGTTGATGGTTTTCCCGATGAATATATTATTAGTAAGGTGACGTTAATTTATGTGATTCTCTACGATGTGCGCAACAACCACCGCACATTGATTAGAAACAGCCAGTTTACTGAAAGGAAAATCGATAATCTTAGTCGTGTCGCTAGTACCGATGGTGTACGAAAATCGCTACGCTATAATATTGGTTATCCTTTATTGCCCGGTGAGAGTGCAGAGCAACGGCTCGATAAGCTGACTTCGTTTACCAACCGGGTCGATCGCATGTTTAGCCTTGCCCAGGAAAGCTGTAAGGATCAAAAAAAAATTAAAATCAATGCTAACCGTGATTTTGAATGGTCGCTTACTCGCACGGCCGACTATGCATTGGAATACACGTTATGGATTTACCTGGAGCGCATTCCCAATACCAAAGTGACTTCGACGATTCGCAAACATTTAGTCAGTACGTTGTACCAGGTAAATGAAGCGGTTTATGCTGCGGCAATCGCCGAAGCAATTGATTTAAGCACGCCAAACCTGGCTACCGTTGAAATACAGGCGCCTAGCGCACCGGCAATTCCTGCAATGTAGCGCGTGTTTGACGGTGATTAACGAGATATTAGAATGTTGAACCCCAGAAAACTTCGTCAGGCAGAGGCGGCGTTCTTAAGCAAGTTTCCGGGGGGGTTTGATCACCCCGAGATGGTTAGGATCGGCAAAACACATAAAATGGACACCATGGTTGCGCTTGCCCAGTCTTGCTTTAGTAAAAAGGCGAGCAGGGATATCGAAACCTATACCGATAATATGGTGAAAGTCGTCAGTCGTTCATCGATGGTATCGATGTTTGAAAAGCCCAAGTTTCGCGATTTTGTTCGACGGCTTGATTCAAATGAACAAGCCTTTCTGGTGAAAGCCATGCACCAGATACTGCACGGAAAGCAGCATTTGGGTTTTGCGGCAATGGTAGATTTGCTTCAAACTGAAAAGCTGGCAAAGTGGAGTATTATTTCCATTATTCCAGCTTACTATGCGCCAATGCAGGAGGTTTTTGTTAAGCCGACAACAACAAAAAATGTGCTCAAACATTTTGATGTGCCCGATCTGGTTTACAAGCCATTGCCCAGTTGGGATTTTTATTCGCAGTATCGCCAACTGATTCACGATGCAAAAGCCAACGTCGATGCTTGTCTCTCACCGTCAAACGCCGCATTCTCTGGTTTTTTAATGATGAGTATGCCCAAGTCCTAAGCTTCACTCACGTTATCACACGGTAGCTATCGGTAAATACCAAGAGTTATCAGTCGACGCGAAACTTAAGCGCCACATTAGGCGCTAAGGGAATAGCTATAACAACGGATGTTATTTCAATTTTCCAGCCCAGTTAAGTATATCCACGCGCTTTGACAAAGCTTCCGGCCAATAAGTCCCAAATTGCCAAGTCATTTGTCCCGAAATGCTATGGGCTCTGATACAACTCTGTTGGAGAATTATTGTTGTGATTAATGGCTGTTTGGCCGCGACGTGATTGATAGGAGATGTAATGACGATGCTGGACAATATTCTCGACCCTCGGGACATGGACTTTCTGTTATACGAATTTTTAAATACCGAATTACTATTAAATCGCACTTGCTATGCCGGGCATTCCACAGAAATTTTTTCGATTATGCTCGAGAAAACCCGACAGCTGGCGAATTCGCACTTTGCCAATCATTATTTACAACCGGAGCCAACTGGCAGCGACGGCTTGCTCGATACTGAATTTCTCGATATAAGGCAAGCCGAGCTGGACCCGCTGGCCAGTACCGCAGAAGGTTGGGGCGCGCTTACTCAGCTGGGAATACTATCGGCTCATCATCGTATTGAGGCGGGTGGGATGCAGCTACCCGATGTGATTTGCGCGGCATCAAGGGCTTATCTTAATGCGGCTAACTTTAGCGCCAGTATGTTGCACAATAGTACAATTGCCGTGGCCAACGTGATTAATCGCTTGGCCAGCGATGAGCAAAAAGCCTTGTTTTTGCCCTCGCTGCTTGATGGCAGTTTTAGCGCAACTATGGCGTTTACCGAGCCCGATCAGGGCTCGTGGTTATTGGATATTAGCACTACGGCAATTGAGCAAAGTGATGGCAGCTATCTTCTTAGCGGTCGAAAATCTTTTGTTAATTTTGCCGAACACAATATTACAAAAAATATTGTTCACCTGGTGCTGGCAAAAAATATCAGTCGCCAAAGTGGCAGTGAACGTGAAAAAAATGTTTCGTTGTTTATCGTGCCACGACAAATTATTCATGGCGATGGCAGTTGGGGTGCGTTAAACGATATTCAGGTCGTTGAGTTACATCGCAAAATGGGCTGCCAAAATGCGCCATCGGCGGTGCTCGACTTTGGCGGTAGTAAAGGGGGCGCTACCGGTTACCTGATTGGTAATCCCGCACGCGGTATCGAATATCTGTTTGAGATGCTCAACCAGTCCCGGCTTGCGGTGGGCTTGAGCGCGGCTGCGCTTGCTTGCCGCAGTTATCTCACCGCATTGAACTATGCGCGTAAGCGCACCCAGGGCTGCTTGCTTAACCAGGCAAAAAGCAATAGTACGCAGGTGGAGATTATTCAGCACGCCGATGTGCGTAGAATGTTATTGCAGCAAAAGTGTTATGCCGAGGGCGCAATGGCGCTGAGCCTGTACGTTAGTTCGTTGGTTGAAGATGTTGAAACCGCTGAAACCGAGCCTGAACGTCAGCGTGCAGCGGTGTTGTTGGATTTGTTGACGCCGGTTGTTAAAGCCTGGCCCGCTAAATACGGAGCGAAAACTTGCGACCTGGCAATGCAGGTATTGGGGGGTTATGGTTACTTACGTGAATACATGGTCGAGCAATTATATCGTGATCAGCGGGTAAATAGTATTCGTGAGGGTACTGAGGCCATGCAGGCGCTGGATTTACTGGGCCGAAAAATCGTCAGGCAAGATGGCTATGGACTGGATATATTTAGCCAGGAGGTTCGCATCACACTGCAGCGGGTTGAAGCCATTGAAGACCTAGTTGAGTTTATCGACCCGATGCGGAACGCCCTGGAGTGTTTAAATCAGGTCACCGAGCATTTGCATCGACTGATAGAAAGAAACCCCGAGCGTGGAATGGCCGATGCCAATTTGTACCTCGATAGTTTTTCGCGTGTTGTTATTGGTTGGACTTGGCTACGTCAGGCGCTGGTTGCATGCCGCGCGCTATCGCAAAATATCACTGAACAAAGTGAAGAGGACGTGTATTTTTATCAGGGTAAATTACAGGCTACGCGATATTATTTTGATAGGGAGCTCCCTTTGCTTTTTAAACAGGCTGAGTTTCTTGAAGAAACTCAGCCTGCATTTTATACCATGCGAGATGAATGGTTTTAGTTAGGATCTCTTATTGTGGTTTATATGGCTGTATGGCAACGCAGTAATAATATAGACTATATTGCGGGTTCTTCATAATAAGCCGCTCTGAGGCGGCAATAAGGTCGCAATGAACGTAAAATTATTAAGCCGGTTTTCCGATATGTTGCTTGTTGGTGATGCGATAGGTGAGCGTTACGCTGCCGATTGGGGTGGCGTTAATGCATTCAAACCATGCTGTGTTGCGCGCCCCAAATGTGTTGAGGATTTAGCCCGATTAATGGCGTTTTGCCATGGTGAGGGTATTGCGGTGGTAACGCAAGGGGGGATGAGTGGTTTGTCCGGTGGTGCCACGCCACAGCGCAATGAGTTAGCACTGTCTACTGAGTTACTATCTGGTATTGTAGAGCTTGATACGGCATCAATGACAATAACCGCCAGAGCGGGTACGCCGCTGGAGCAGCTACAAAAAGCTGCCCAGGCGGCGAACTTTTTATTGCCATTGGATTTGGGTGCGCGAGGCACGGCGACCATTGGCGGCAACGTTGCCACCAATGCCGGTGGTAATGCGGTGATAAACTACGGTATGACGCGAGCGCTGGTGCTTGGTCTACAGGCCGTGCTGGCCGATGGTACGATTATCAATGCTAATAACAAAATGCTAAAAAACAATGCCGGCTATGACCTAAAGCAATTATTTATTGGTAGCGAAGGTACGCTGGGTATTGTTAGCGAAGTCACTTTGCGATTGTTTCCGCAGGCAAAGGTTCGCAATACGGCCTTATGTGCATTTAATAGTTTTGACCAGGTGATTGTTTTTTTACAGTTGATGCAAGCTTCGTTAAACAAGGTTACTGCGTTTGAAACCATGTGGCTTGACTACTATCAAATGTCACTGCGTTTTAATCCCAACTTAGTCAGTCCATTTAGTACCGAATACCCGTTATATGTATTGTTGCAAGCCGATGGTGTTAATGAGAAAAGTGAAAAGTCGAATTTTGAGCAAGCGCTGCATACCGCGATGGAAGCCGGAATTGTGCTTGATGCGGTCATAGCGCAATCGCAAACCGAGGCGGGCAACCTATGGCAAATAAGGGATGGTATTGCGGCAATATTGGGTGGTAAAAGTAAACTGGCCAATTTTGATATCGGCGTGCCAATTAGCCGTATGCAGGCGTTTGTTGCTGCTGTCTATCAGCAGCTCCATGGGTTGTTTTCGGATTTGACTATTGGGGTATTTGGGCATATTGCCGATGGGAATTTACATATTGCGGCATGGACGGGTAATGACGATGATGTTGAGAAGATTTATCGAGAAGTGTATCGCCTGATTGGTGAGCACGAGGGAACGATTACGGCGGAGCATGGTGTGGGGATGAGTAAAAAGGGGTATTTGCGTCAAAGTCGGAGTGAGGAGGAGATCGAATTAATGCGGGTATTAAAGCGTGCGTTAGATCCTGACAATATCCTTAACCCGGGCAGGATCTTTGATGTATAAGCTACTGTTTACTTCATTATATGTGATGCTTGGTGATATGGGCGAGACTTCATAGCTGGGTCTACACCCGCTTTAATAAATGGCTATTGCAGCTTATTTTTACAGCAGCGATTCAATTGCGCTGTTTAATTTCGTATCGCTGGGTTTAACGTTACTGCCAAAGTGTTGAATATGGCTGCCATCATTACTTACCAGGTACTTATTAAAATTCCACTTCGGTGACTGGCTTTTTTCACCCAGCACTTTAAACACTGGATTGGCTTGCTCGCCTTGAACCGCCGAGGGTGCCAGCATAGTAAAAGTCACACCGTAATTGACGTAGCAGATATCAGCAGCTTTTGCTTCATCCTTTGCTTCTTGGTTAAAATCATCGCTGGCAAAACCAATGATCACCAGCCCCTGATCCTTATAGCGTTGGTAAAGTGCCTCTAAGCCTTTAAATTGCCTCGTATAGCCACAATGACTGGCGGTATTAATGATAAGTGCTGGTTTGCCGCCGACCAACTTACAAATATCCACCTGTTGTTTCGAGTGTAGTTTTCGCATTTCGTGATCAAACATATCCGCACAAGCGGCCAGGTTGCCACTGCTCCACACAATAGCTGAACAAACAATAATCGCAGACAATGCAATATGAAATGATGAGCGCGATATACCCGTTGGTGGATTAGACATAATTTACCCCGTTAGCTTTGGTTAGTATCGTCTATCGTTTACGATTGTCGGGTTTGATTGGATCGGCCGAGTGAATCTCGCTCGCCAATTATTTGTTTGCTGAGATTATCTGATTACTGAGAAACTTTGCGCTAAGTAGCGCTCCGGCGACAGAACCGTCTGATAGCCAATCTGCGGCTATACCGAGGTTAGTATCTTTGTCCCATAGCCAACTCTCCGTGACGGCGTTCACAGCCGAGTGATGGCGTGCCAGCCGCCAGCGATGGATGTTGCTTATTGCCAACTCATTCAGCGGCAATAAAAACAGCGATTGAAAAGCGCTGAGCAGTTGCTCACCAATCCACTGCGGTGTGGCGTCTTGATACGTTTTGCTCCAGGTTGGGCTTGCTTGCAAAACCCAACGCTCGGGTTGGGTGATACGCCCGGGCTTGGCGCTATCACAAATGGCTCTCGCTAATACCGGATGCTGAGGTTCTAACACGCTGTTACTATCGCATAATGCGGCGGACGCGGAGTCTGTCAGTGGAGTAACAATAGCGGCCCATTGGGGGGAGCAACAGCGCATTGCCTGGTGCGCGGAGAGTAAGAAAGTGTGAGGAGTATCGGCCGAGCATAACAATTGTGCGCTTTGCGCAGCAGGGGCAGTGATAATTAATTGCCTAGCTCTCATTAAAACCTGGTAACGATCATCGCGCAAATACCAAAGCTTATGATCAGCAACCGCTCTATCGATATGCGTTACCCGTTGCCCGGTATAAATATGGCTGTTGCCAATTTGCGCGCAAAGATGCCGTGTAAGCGCGCTCATGCGCGGTATTCCGGTATAGGCTTTCACAGTAGTGCCAGCGGACGTTTTTGTATCTGCCGCTGGCCACTCGGCGATCACCTTTTGGCTCAGCCAATCATTGATATCGGCTTGTAGATTGGTATCGCTGCCGTGAAAAAATGGCGCCCCGAGTTCACAACTTGTGTCAATACTAGAGGGTTCTTTACTATTGCCCGAATGCTTAGCCGGTATTCGTCGGCTCGATGCACGGCCACCAGTGCCCCGGCTTTTTTCAAGTATTGCCACATTTAGCCCCGCAGCGCTTAACTGCGCTGCGCAGTAACTGCCAGCGATTCCGGCGCCAATAATAGCGATATCGTAGGTATGGTCAGCGAGTAGTGCTTGGTCGAGGTTTTGCGTCATCGGCAAGTCTGGCCTTAATTTTTGGTTGTATTCATTATTAGAAGAGCAATGATAAACCAAGCAGCTAAATTTGCAGCTAATTAGGCCGCTAAAAAAATTTTCTTTCGGGTAAACCAATAACGGTCGCGCTGCGTATGGATCTATCACACTTCTAGTTAAGATAAACAACTTCAAAATATTTGCGGAGTACATTATGCCCTGCTCTACAGCCGTTGATCCAAGCGCCGATAAAGCTGAAAAGGCGCTGCCTTGTCGTGGTTGTACGGCAGATTGTCGCAATATCGCATATTGTGAGGGGCGTCCCTGGCGGCAGTTGGACAAAACGTAACTAGCGCTATTTTTTTTGGTAACTGTAAATTATTCAAACGACGTCGTAATGAAAGGGCAGGTGCGATGCACAGTATTACTTTATCCCAGTTGGCAAATATCGATATCATTGACGATGTTGAAATCCACTCGCTTGATTGCTCACTCTATACTGCACGGCTGGTGATTGGCGATCAACAATATCGCCTGCTTGACAATAATTACAAGCCTTACCGGCGCCGCTCAACTGAGTTAATCAAAAAAGATCTACTCGCTTGCCAGGTGGGTAGTATCACTTTGGTCCATCAAAGCGCCTATGATGAAATGGTAGGCCAACCAGTGGGGCGCGAGTCTAACCAACTACGCGTGTCGCTAGCCAAACCCAGCCTGTAAGCTGTATCCCTGAAGCGGTGCAGTGAATGAAGCAATTGCTATTAGTTCTGCCCGACCAATTATTCAAACATCACAATGGTTTGCAGTCCTCGCCAGATCGCATCCTGTTAATCGAAGAGCCACTGTACTTCGGTATCAGTGCAGGCGATGCCGGAACAATCGTCGTTAGTGCGGACGGTGTTGATACAGCTGACGGTGAGGTGCAATCAGCGGTCGACAGAAAAAATTCTGGGAAACACTCCGCGACTACATTATTAAAACATCGGCAAAAACTGGTTTTTCATCGCGCGTCAATGCAAGCGTACTGTAAGTACCTGCAAGCGCAGGGCTATCAGGTCGACTACTACAATGTACAGCCAAACTTAATAGACAGTATTTTTGCTGAGTTATCACTCAGGAAAAAGCCGGTTGAATTGATGATTATGGATCCGGTGAACAGCCTATTGCGCGACCGGCTTAAAAGCAGCGCCGAGTCGCATAAGCTCAGTTTGCAAATCATTGACGCCCAGCATTTTATCAATACGCCAACGGATAATAATGATTACCGCTCTGCGCGCAAGCGCTGGTTTATGGCCGATTTTTATCAATACCAGCGTAAACGCCTCGATATCCTTATGGAGAACGATAAACCCGTCGGCGGTAAATGGAGCTTTGATGCAGATAATCGCAAAAAGATCCCTAAAGCTGAGCGCAGCTTAATACCGTCGTTAGAATTTGCACCACAGTCAGAATGTATTCAACAGGCGCGTGATTATGTCGATAGCAATTGCCCTAATGCTATAGGTAACGCGCAACAATGTCCGTATCCAATTGACTATGTCAGTGCCGAAGTTTGGCTAGAGCAGTTTTTACAGCAGCGCTTTGCAAAATTTGGTCCCTATGAAGATGCTTTGGTATCGGGCCAAAGCTGGCTTTACCACAGTGTTTTGACGCCTATGCTTAATACCGGTTTGTTAACACCGCAGCAGGTGGTAGATGCGGCATTGGAATACTGGCGCGCCAATCCTGACGCGGTACCATTGGCCGGTGTTGAGGGTTTTATTCGCCAGGTCATTGGTTGGCGTGAGTTTATCCGAGCCACCTACGATGACCTTGGGGACCAAATGCGTGATGGTAACCATTGGCAGCACCATCAGCGGCTACCGCAGGGCTTTTATACCGCAACGACAGGCATCACTCCCATTGATGATGTGATTAGGCGCGTACTGGATACCGGTTACGCTCATCATATAGAGCGTTTAATGGTATTGGGTGGTTTTATGTTTTTGTGCGAAATCGCGCCGCGCGATATTTACCGTTGGTTCATGACAATGTTTATCGATGCCTACGACTGGGTGATGGTGCCCAATGTCTATGCCATGAGCCAGCATGCCGATGGTGGCTTAATTACCACCAAGCCTTATTTTTCGGGTTCGGCCTATCTTAAAAAAATGGGTTATGATGCCAGCAAGGATGATCAATGGTGTGCGATTTGGGATGCCTTGTATTGGCGCTGGATATCTAAACAAAAAGCAGCGCTGCGTAAAAACCCGCGCTGGGCAATGATGTGCAGTATGGCCGACAAGATGGAGCCAGTTAAAATGCAGGGCCATCTGGACACCGCTGAGGCTTTTCTGGCCGAATTTATTGTCGATTAGTGCCATAGCGCAAAGTCTTGCCGATATGCGTTCCTGCTGGCATTTATTAAATCACCCATAGCGTATATTATGCGGTCCTGTTTTTTTACCAACACGGCCAATACTCCCGTTATGAGCGCGATTAAACCCCAAAAACAACGCGTGCTTACCGGCATTACCACTACCGGTACGCCTCACCTTGGTAATTATGTGGGGGCAATAAAGCCTGCCATAGTCGCCAGTCAAAATACCGAGACCGAATCCTTTCTATTTCTGGCTGATTACCATGCGATGATTAAAAGTCATGAGCCAGAAAAAATTCATCAATCCAGCCGTGAAATCGCGGCCACCTGGCTAGCATTAGGCCTAGATACCGATAAGGTCACGTTTTATCGCCAGTCCGATGTGCCCGAAATCATGGAGCTGTCGTGGATTCTTACCTGTTGGACAGCCAAGGGACTTATGAATCGCGCGCATGCTTATAAGGCGGCGGTGCAAGCGAATGAAGATGCGGGTGAAGACCCGGATTATGCCGTTACCATGGGCTTATTCAGTTACCCGGTATTAATGGCGGCTGATATTTTAATGTTTAATGGTCAGTCAATACCGGTGGGTCGCG